>NZ_JBHYYB010000141.1:0-17539 GCF_042752535.1 Kitasatospora sp. NPDC059327
GCCGTGGACGGACCGGCGGACCGGTTGCCGCTGTCCGGCGAGTACCCCGAAGCGACCGGGTCACGCCGGTCCGTCGCCGGGAGGGACGTCAACTGTGCCGACCACCGGTCGAATTGACGTGTCGCGGCAGTGCGGCGGATCTCGGGCGGAGCGGCCGGGAGCGCCGGTCGGCCACGCCGCGCGAACGGTGACGACGCCGGCGCGCGGTCCGGCCCGGCGGGCGCACCGCCGCCCCGGGACCGGTCGGTCCCGGGGCGGCGGCGTCCGGCGGACGGGCGGTGGTGCCCGGTTGCCGTCCACCGGTGCCGGTCCGCGCTATCCGGCCGAGGCCGCCTGGATCCCCTGGAGGGCGGCCACCAGGGCGTCCACGTCCTGCACGGTGTTGTACAGGGCCAGCGAGGCCCGGACGGCGCTCCGCAGCCCGAAGGCGGCGAGCGCCGGCTGCGCGCAGTGGTGCCCGGCGCGGACCGCGATGCCCTGTTGGTCGAGCGCGCCGGCGACGGCCATCGGGTCGGTGCCGGCGAGCAGGAAGGTCAGCACGCCGATCTTCCCCGGCGCGTCGCCGACCAGGCGCAGCCCGGGGACGGTCGCCAGCGCGCCCAGGGCGTACGCGGTGAGCTGCTCCTCGTACCCGGTGGCGGCCGGCCGGTCCAGCCCGGCCAGGTACCGCAGGGCCGCCCGCAGGCCGGCGACCCCGGCGATGTGACCGGTGCCCGCCTCCAGCCGGTGCGGGACGGGGGCGTACGAGGTCTCCTCGAAGCTCACCGAGTCGATCATGTTGCCGCCGCCCTGCCACGGGGGCATGGCCTCCAGCAGTTCGCGCTTGCCGAAGAGCACGCCGATGCCGGTCGGGGCGAAGATCTTGTGCCCCGAGAAGGCGTAGAAGTCGGCGTCCAGCGCGGTGACGTCCACCGGGAAGTGGCTCACCGCCTGCGCGCCGTCCACCAGGACCCGGGCGCCGTACCGGTGCGCCAGCGCGGTCATCTCGGCCACCGGCGGGACCGTCCCCAGCACGTTCGAGGCGTGCGTGAGCGCGACCAGCTTGGTCCGCGAGCCGAGCAGGTCCCGGTAGGCGTCCTGGTCCAGCTGCCCGTCCGGGAGCAGCGGGATCGGCCGGATCCGCGCCCGGCGCTCCTTGGCGATCAACTGCCAGGGCACCAGGTTGGAGTGGTGCTCGGCGGCCGAGACCAGGATCTCGTCGCCCACCCCCAGGTTGGCGCGGCCCCAGGACTGCGCCACCAGGTTGACGGCCTCGGTGGTGCCCCGGACGAAGACGATCTCGCCGGCGTCCTGGGTGCCGAGCAGCCGGGCGGCCTCCTCGCGGCCCTCCTCGTAGACCTGGGTGGCCTGCTTGGCGAGGGTGTGCGCGCCGCGGTGGACGTTGGAGGTGCCCGTCGCGCAGTGCTCGGCGACGGCCTCGACCACCTGGCGCGGCTTGAGCGTGGTGGCGCCGTTGTCCAGCCAGACCAGTGGGCGGCCGTTCACCTCCCGGTGCAGCTGCGGGAAGTCCCGTCGGACGGCCTCGACGTCGAAGCCGCCCGGCGGCGCGGCCGGTGGTGCGGCGGGAGCGGCCGGGACCGTCCGGTCCGGCTGCGGCGGCAGCCAGTAGCGGGGGCCGCCCGCCAGGTGCGCCAGCGCCTCGGGCACCGGCACCCCGCCCGGCAGCGGCCCGCCCGGGTACCCGGCACCGGCCGGCGGCCGGGCCGCCCCGGCGATCCCGGTGCCGCGCCCGAATCCGTCAGGAGTAGTCATGGTAGTTGGACACCTCGACGTTCTGGAGCACGGCGATGGCGTCGTCCACCAGCGCGGCGGCCGAGAAGTAACTGGTCACCAGGTACGAGGTGATGGCCTGTCGGTCGACACCCATCGCCCGCACCGACAGGCCGGGCTCCACCTCGTCCGGGACCTTCGACGGGCGCAGGCCCACCACGCCCTGGCGGTCCTCGCCGACGCGCATCAGCAGGATGTTGGTGGTGCCGGGCGCGGAGGTCGCCGAGCCCTTCAGGTCCAGCTTGTCGGAGGGCAGCAGCGGTACGCCGCGCCAGGTCAGGAACGGGCTGCCGAAGAGCTCCACGATCTGCGGCGGCACCCCGCGCCGGGTGCACTCACGCCCGAACGCGGCGATCGCCCTCGGGTGGGCGAGGAAGAACGCCGGCTGCTTCCAGACCCGGGAGAGCAGCTCGTCCATGTCGTCCGGGGTCGGCGCGCCCCGGCGGGGGCGGACCCGCTGGCTCGGCACGACGTTGTTGAGCAGCCCGTACTCGGGGTGGTTGAGCATCTCCCACTCCTGGCGCTCGCGGAGCGCCTCGGTGGTCAGCCGCAGCTGCGCCTGGACCTGGTCGATCGAGGAGTTGTAGACGTCCGAGACCCGGGTGTGCACCTTGAGGACGGTCTGCGCGATGCTCAACTCGTACTCGCGGGGGCCCTCCTCGTAGTCCACGAAGGTCTCCGGCAGGTAGGGCTCGCCGGAGTGGCCCGAGGTCAGGTCGATCGGGTGCTCGCGGTCGGCGGGCTGCCGGCCGTCGGCCTGGAAGGCGTCCAGCTGGGCCCGCAACGACGGTTCACGGTCGGCGAGTTCGACCAGCGTCCGGCGGTCGAGGGAGAGCACGGTACACGAGCTGACCGCCGTGACCCGGTAGGGCATCGGGGCCCCGCCGGCCCACGCCGTCGCGTCGAAGTAGTCACCGTCACCGAGGACGGCGACCAGGGCGTCCGCGCCGTACTCCCCGGTGGCGCGCTTCTCGGCGCGACCGGACGCGATGATGTGCAGCTGGTCGGCGGGAGCCCCGGCGTCGACGATCGGCTCGCCGGGGGCGACCTCGCGCTCGACGAAGGCGTTGGCGAGGGCGGTGAGCAGGGGGCTGTCCACCTGGCTGAGGAAGGGCAGTTCACGGAGGTCCTCGGCGACCACCCGGGAGGTGTTGTCGCCGTCGACGTAGGTGCTGATCTGCCCGTCGCCGAGGATGAACCCCCGGCGGCGGTTGACGCGGTAGACCCCGGCCTCCAGGTCCACCCAGGGCAGCGAGCGCAGCAGGTAGCGGGGGGTGATCCCGAGCATCTGCGGCGCGGTCTTGGTGGTGGTGGCGAGGTTCCTGGCGGCGGAGGTGCTGAGACTCTGCCGGCTCGGCTGACTCTGCTGAACGGTCTCGGTCGTCATCGCTGGTCCCTGTTCTGGTCGGAAGAACTGAGTGAGCGTCAAATCCACTGCGGGAGACGGAGATCGGGTGTCTCCGACGCCGTGACGATTGTTGCGGCCGTTCGGCGGTGCCGTGTGCGTGTTCGAATAGGGGTGATTGGTTCCGGTGTAGAACATCGAGGAGTCGGTCTCGCCAAACTCACTCGAATGGATGAATCTATCCATAAGCCGGTGTGAGATGTTCGAAAGTCGAACTTGGGAACCGGCCCAGTTCGGGGGCGGTGCGGGCCGGTCGACGGCGCCGAAGACGGGGCCGAAGACGGGGCCGGCCGGCGCCGTGCCGCGCGGTCACGCGCCGTGCCGAGCGGTCACCCCGCCGTGTCGCGCGGTCACCGTCCAGAGCGGGAACGCCTCCGGCGCCGACCCGGCGGCGAGCGTGCGCAGATCCCGGTCGCCGAGCGCGAATTCCTCCGCGACCCGGCGCCGGGTGACCAGGGTGACGTCCTGCCGCCGCAGGTCCGCCTGCCAGTCGGCGAAGCGGGCGGGCAGCTCCGCCGCACCCGGTGCGACCTCGGCGAGGGGGCGGAAGGAGGCCGCCCGGTCGCGTTCGCGGGCGATCTCGGAGAAGCCGCAGATCTCGACGCTCGCCCGTTCGGCGTCCGCCAGGTTGCCGCGGTCCGCCAGGGTGGCGCGGTCGGTCAGCCGGCGGGCGAGCGGATTGGCGGCGAGCGCCCGGCCGAGGTCGAGCCGGTGCACCCCGGCGCTGCGGTCGTCGAGGCGCAGCGGCTCGGGGACGTCCCGGATGGCGCAGCGGCCGCGCGCCCCCCGGGCGGCGGCGGCCAGCATCGCGCTCGCCTCGGACGGATGCCAGTCGAAGATGCGGCGGACCGGTTCGGTGTGCGCGGCCGCGAGCGTGAAGGCGGCCGGGGGGAGCCGGCCGAACAGCTCGCGCTCCGGGATCTCCCGGTCCAGGCCCGGGCCGGCGATCCAGACCTCGGTGGGCAGCCCGGTGCGGGCGCAGGCGGCCAGCACCAGGGCGTCGCCGAGCGGGCTGCGCAGGGTCGGCTCGGTGCCGTCGGTGAGGATGTCGCCGCCGACGTCGACCACGTCGACGCGCGGTGCCCCGCAGTACTCGGCGGCGGCCGCGATGGTGCGGGCCAGCCCGGCCGTGCCCTCGTACGGGTCGAGCAGTCCGAGCTCGACGGGCAGGTCGGCGGCCAGGCGGGGGAGGGAGGAGCCGGCCGGGGGGATCGGCGCGGTCCGCGCGGTGACCAGGTCCAGGTGCGGCAGCGGTGTCCGCAGCCCGGTGAGGTGGGCGCGGCCGCGCGGACCGGGCAGCGGGTCGACGACCAGCCGCTCCCAGGAGTAGGTGAGGACGAGCGCGGGCGCGGCCGGACCGTACAGCGCCGAGTGCAGCATGACGGCGGCGATGGCGTCCCCGCCGCCGCCGGCCGCGATCAGAAGTCGCTTCATGACGACCATGGTTACCGGGTGGTGGAGTCAAGCACCAGATCTGCACGAACAATTGACCCGACGACAGGTTCTCCAGCGTGCGAACCTCTCATTTCCCCGTCCGGGCGCCTCCCGCGGCTCGGAGGTTCGCCCTCCTGACCCGGGGCTTCGCGCCGCTTAGCGTCATCTCCCGGGCTTGACCGGAAGTTGACCGGAAGTTGACCGAAGCGAACGGGAGCCACCAACTCGATGAGCAACTCCTCCCCCCTGCTCCACCTCGTCCCCCGTCCCGCCGATCACGGCGCCGGACCCGAGGACGCCCTCGACACCCCCTACCGGCAGTACGTCTACGCCTACCCGCACCAGAAGTCCTACCGGACCCTGAGCGACGGCCCGCCGCTCACCGACATCTGGGCCGACGAGCGGCTGGACGCCCTCTCGCTCTACGTCCACGTGCCGTTCTGCGAGATGCGCTGCGGCTTCTGCAACCTGTTCACCCGCACCGGCGCCCCCGAGCAGATCACCACCGCCTGGCTGGACACGCTGGCCCGGCAGGCCCGGGTGACCAGGGACGCGCTGGAGGCACAGGGCCGCGAGATCCGCTTCACCCTGGCCGCGTTCGGCGGTGGCACACCCACCTACCTGACGGCCGCCGAGCTGACCCGGCTGGCCGACCTGTGCGAGAACGTCATGGGAGCCGACCTGAAGGCCGTCCCCTGGTCGGTGGAGACCTCGCCCGCCACCGCGACCCCGGACCGGATCGCCGTCCTCGCCGAGCGCGGCGCGACCCGGGTCAGCATCGGGGTGCAGACCTTCCTGGAGGACGAGGCCAGGGCGGCGGTCCGGCCGCAGAAGCGGGCCGAGGTCGACGCGGCGCTCACCCGGCTGAAGGCGGCCGCCTTCCCCATCCTCAACATCGACCTCATCTACGGGATCCAGGGCCAGACCGAGCGGAGCTTCCGGACCTCCCTCGACGCGGCGCTGGGCTGGGAGCCCGAGGAGATCTACCTGTACCCGCTGTACGTCCGCCCGCTCACCGGGCTCGACGGACGGCACGCGGACACCGGTGAGAGCTGGGACGAACAGCGCCTGCGGCTCTACCGGTTCGGCCGTGACCACCTGCTGGCCGCCGGGTACCGGCAGACCTCGATGCGGGTGTTCCGGCGCAGCGGCACCGCGGCCGTCGAGCAGGCCGACGACGCGGGCATCAGCGAGTACAACCAGCAGGCGGGCATGGTCGGACTGGGCGTCGGCGCCCGATCCTTCACCACCGGGCTGCACTACACCACCGACTACGCGGTCGCCGTGCCGGAGGTCCGCCGGATCCTCGACGACTACATCGCCACCCCGACCGAGGACTTCGGGCGCGCCCAGTGGGCGTTCGCGATGGACGAGGACGAACGCCGCCGGATGTACCTGCTGCAGACGCTGCTGGAGAGCGGCGGCACCGTCGTCGAGCACTACCGGCGGCAGTTCGGTGCCGCGCCCGCCGAGCAGTTCCCGGCGCAGTTCGCCACCCTCGCCGGGCGGGGCTGGCTCACCGGGACCGACACCCTGCGGCTCACGGCCGAGGGCATGGCCTGGGCGGACGCGGTCGGCCCGCTGTTCTTCTCCGACCGGGTCCGGACGGCCATGGCGGCCTACCGGGACCGCTGACCGGACGGGCCGCCACGGATCCCGTCCGTGGCGGCCCCAGGCCCCAGGCCCCAGGCCCCTCGCTCCTGGCTCCTCGCTCCTGGCTCCTCGCTCCTGGCTCCTCGCTCGCGGTGACGGTCGGTCAGAGCGACTCGGCGGTCGGTCGCGGCCGGCCGCGCACCGGCACCGCGACCACCAGCAGGCCGCCCAGCAGCAGCGCCATGCCCAGCACCGCCCAGCCGCCCGGCCGTTCGCCCAGCAGCAGCACCCCCAGCAGCGCGGCCACCAGCGGTTCGGCCAGGCTGAGCGTCCCGGTGGTGGCCGCGCCGATCTGCCGGGCACCCCGGGTGAAGAGCAGATAGCCCAGGGCCGTCGTGCCCAGCGCCAGCCAGCCGATCAGCGCCAGCGCCCGGGGCGAACCCAGCCCCGCCGGGGCGGCCGCGATCCACGGCGCCACCAGCAGGCCGGCGCCCAGCACGCTCACCGGCGCGGCCGCGCTCGGCTCGGCGCCCGCCGCGGCCAGCCGCTTGCCCGCGACGATGTAGACCCCGAAGGAGGCCCCCGCCACCGCCGCGAGCAGCACGCCCGGCAGGTCCGTGCGGCCACCGCTGCCGGGCAGCAGCAGGAGGCCGATCCCGGCGACGGCGAAGGCCGTCCCGCCGTACCAGGCGGCGCCCAGCCGCTCGCCCTGCACCAGCCGGGCGCAGAGCCCGGAGACCATCGGGACGGTGCCGAAGGCGACGGCGGTGGCGACCGCGGCGCCCGTCCGGTCCACGGCGGGCAGGAAGGCGGCCTGGAACAGTGCCGTGACGGCCACGCTCAGCAGCAGCCAGGACCGGGCACCCGGTCGCCACAGGGTCCGCAGCCCCGCCGGCCGCACCGCGACCGCGCACAGCACCACCCCGCCCAGCAGCATCCGGCAGGACCCGAGCGCCACCGGGTCCACCCCGGCGTCCGCGAGCAGCTGGGCCGGCCCGACCGTTCCCCACAGACACGCCGCCGCCAGTACCGGCACCACCCCGGCCCGTACGGCCTCTCCGCCAGCCACCCCGCGCTCCCCCTCGCCCGCCGCCACCGGCGGTGATGCCGGCTCCGAGGAACCCTAGGCGGGCCCGCCGGGCAGGCCAATTGGGGAAATCCCTTGACCACGGACCGCCCGGCGGTCGAAAGCACGGACCTTCCGCCAAGGCCGGCCCGCCGCGTGGGCCGCGCCGCCGCTGCCGTCCCGCGCACCTTCCAGGCCCGGCCCGTCCGGAGCTCGTCCGCCCCCGACCGGCGTGCTCCCGTGACGGGAGCGTCACCAGCGGCGGGTCCGGCCGGGGCGGGCCGCGGTGGGCCGCCCCGCTGCCGCGGCGGGGCCCCGTGCCGCCGTGAGGTGCGCGTGGACGGTCTTGCCGCTGCCGGGATCGAGGGTGGTGTAGACGATGTCGCAGAGGGCGGCCACCAGGCGGAGTCCGAGGCCGTTCGTCGTGCTGCCCGGCTCGGTCAGGCGGGGGACCGGCAGGAGGCGGCTGGTGTCGCTGACGGTCACGTCGATGCCGGTGGCGTCACGGGCGAGGCGGACGCTCCCGGGGCCTTCGGTGTGGCGGACGGCATTGGTCACCAGTTCGCTGACGACCAGGAGGGCGTCCTCCCGCAGGGCCGGCGGGACCCGGGCGTGGGTCAGGAAGGCGAGGGCGTGCGCGCGGACCTCGGCGACGCAGGCGGGTCGGCCCGGGAAGCGGTCGGTCCAGGCGGATTGCGCGGTCGGGGCGGGGGCGGGGAAGGGGGCGATGGTGGTCATGGCCTGACGGCCTTTCGGGAGACGGCCGCGGCGGGGCGGTCGTTGACGGAGCGTTCGGTGCCGGGGCGTTCGGTGCCGGGGCGTTCGAACGGGGCGGGCGGCGCCACGCCGCCCGCCGGTGCTCGGTCGGGGTGTCGTGGTGGTGGCCGGGGCAGGGGTCAGCGGCAGTACCAGCCGGCCGGGGTCCAGACGCGTTCCCAGTGTGCCGGGGTCCACTTCTGCTGCCAGTCGGCCTTGTGCCAGACCTTGTGCCAGTAGCCGTGCTGCCAGTGGTGGTGGGTGTCCCACCAGCCCGGGTGCCACTCCTGCTGCCAGTGGCCGGGCTGCCAGACCTGCTGCCAGTGGCCGGGCACCAGCTTGTTCTCCCAGTGCGCCGGGTACCAGCGGCACTGCTGCTGATGCTGCGAGTCGTGCTGGGCGGTCGTCCGGACGCTGTTCGCGGTGGTGGCGGACGCCGATGTGGCGGACGTCGCGATGGCGGCACCACCGCCCAGCATCACGCAGGTGGCGGCGACGGCCAGCGGCTTCCTGATCCGCATCGTTCGCATGGCCCCTCCTCCTTCCTGATCGAATGTCATCCGGTGCCGACCGTGGCCCCGTTCGGGCCGTCGGCCGGTGGGCCGGATCGAGTCTCTCTGCCACTGATTCGTACGGCGCCCCAGCGGTGGACTGGTCCGATGGGCATCGAATGTGATGAAAGGTTCAACTCTTTACCCCTTTGTCCGCTCCCCATCCCGTCCCCGGACCCGCCCGCCCGCGCACCGCGCGCCCACTCGCCGAATCCCCGGCGGACCCACTCCGCCGGGGTTGATCCGGCGGAAGACCAGTCCGCCACCGGGGTCGGGTACGAATCACTCGCGCGGGGCCCCGGATGCCCGGCTCCGCACGGTGCCCGGCCGCTCGCCGGCGCGCAGGAGTCGATCTTCGGAGGTGAGGGGCAGTGGCTGAGCCCACCGTCCTGGCCGTGCGGTCCGGACCCCGGCGGGGCCGGGACCGCGCCCGGCGAGGGGAGCTGTGGTGCCCGAGCCGCTAGCGGTACCCGATCCCCCCACCGCGGACCGGCACCTGGGGGAGCTGGTGGCCCGGACGGCGGTCGGCGACCACGAGGCCTACCGGACGCTCTACCGGGCACTGACCGGGCGGGTGCTCGGCGTGGTCCGGCGGATCCTGCGGGACCAGGCGCAGTCCGAGGAGGTCGCGCAGGAGGTCATGTTGGAGGTCTGGCGTTCGGCCGCCCGCTACCGGCCCGAACGGGGCGGCGTCGCCGCGTGGGTGCTGACCATGGCCCACCACCGGGCCGTCGACCGGGTGCGGCGTTCGGAGGCCGAGACCGCCCGCGAGGAGAAGGCCGCCGCCTCCTCGCAGGAGCGGGCCTTCGACGAGGTCTCCGAGCAGATCGAGAACCGTCTGGAACGCGAACGGGTACGCCGCTGCCTGGGCCGGCTCACCGATCTGCAGCGCCAGTCGCTGGTCCTGGCGTACTACCGAGGACTGACCTACGCGCAGGTCGCCGACCTGCTGGAGACGCCGCTGAGCACGGTCAAGACCCGGATGCGGGACGGACTGGTCCGGCTGCGGGACTGCCTGGGGGTCGGATCATGAGCACCTTCGACGCGCACACGCTCAGTGGCGCCCATGCCCTGCACGCCCTCGACGCCGCCGAGTCGGCGGCCTTCGAGGAACACCTGGCCGGGTGCCCGGCCTGCGCGCAGGAAGCCGTCGACTTCGCCGAGACCCTGGCCCGGGTGGCCGCCTCCGACGAGGTCCGGCTGCCCGCCGGCATGGAGGACCGGGCGATGGCCGCCGTCGCCGGCATCCGCCAGCTCGCCCCGTCCCCGTCCACTCCCTCCCCGCCCGCTCCCTCCCCTCCGGCCCTGTCCCCGCCCGCCCCGGCGCCGGGCCGGCCCCGCCGCCGGCGGGGCGCGCGCGACCTCGTGCTGGCCGCCTGTCTCGCGCTCTCGGCGGTGGCCGGTGTGACCGCCCTCCAGCAGCACGACCAGGCCGAGCGTGCCCGCGCCGCCGCCGCACGCGACCGCTCCGAACTCCACACCGTCGCCGAGCTGGTCACCGCCCCCGACGCCCGGGCGCGCACCGCCGATTCCACGGCCGGCAGTGGGACGGTTGTCTGGTCCGACACGCGCAACCAGGCGGCCTTCCTCAGCACCGGGCTGGCGCCTCTGCCGCCCGACCGCGTCTACGAGCTCTGGTACATCGACGACGCGCCGCGCCCGGCCGGGCTGCTCCGTGACAGCCAGGGGGCGCAGGTGCTCGTCGGCCCCCTGGACCGCTCCTCGGCCGTGGCCGTGACCCAGGAGCCCGCCGGCGGCTCGCTCAGTCCGACCACCGACCCCCTGCTGGTCCTTCGGCTGACCTGACCGCGCACGGTGGCGGCGCACCCCGCGGGCGTACCGCCGGTCGATCGGCAGGGCTCCGTGGGGCCGAAGGAGCCGCTGTCGGCGGCGTTCGTCAGTGTCCTGATGGCTGTTCATCAGATCGCGCGAACTCGTGGTCCTCGGCTGGGTCGGGCCGGACGGACGTGGTTACGCTCGGTCGCGTCGTCCGAACGGGCGACACCCGTCGGGTACCGCAGGCATCCGGGCCGTCCGGGCCGTGCCGTGCCGGGAATCCCCCCGCACGGGCGGTAGGCAGGGGAGTGGACATGGGTTCGGTGGGTCGGAAGACCGTCGCGGTGATGGCCGCGGCCTTGGCGTCGCTGGGCGCGGGAAGCGGTGTCACCGCGTCCGCGACCGCCTCGGCGGCCCCGTCGTGCAGTGGGGCGGAGTGCCCCGACCTGAAGCCGACGAGGCTCACGGCGAGTCAGGCGAGCCTGAACGTCACCCAGATGCAGTTGGAGAACATCCACGCGATGGCGGCCGACGCGGTGACCGGGCAGCCGATCCGCGGCGCCCGGATCGTGTTCGCCACCATCGGGGGCCGGACGCTGGGCGCGGCCTATACGGACTTCGACGGCATCGCCGCGATCACCGCCCCGGAGAACCTGGGACCGGGGACCCTCCAGGAGCTGCTGGGCGGCTACGAGGCCGCCATGATGGGCGACGGCGTCCACGCCCCGGCCGGCGCCCACGGAGCGATCACCATCGGCATCGACCAGGGGCCCGGCGTCCCCGGTGCGCCGTGCGCCGTGTGCAGCGACCGCGCGCTCAAGCAGGACGTCGTCCCGGTCGACTGGAGCCGGTGACGGTGCGGATCCGCCGCCGGCCGCCGGAGGCGGCCGACCACGCCGCCGCGGAGTGTCGGCCGACCACGCCGCCGGAGCCCGGCGGCCTGGCCCCGGTCGGGACGGTCAACGGCCATCAGGTCCTGGCGCGGGTGGCCGCGCTGCCGATCAGCACCTGGCGCTACCGCTGGGAGCCCGAGGACGTGCGCCACCTCGGGCCGATGGCCCAGGACTGGCACGCCGCCTTCGGCTTCAACCCGGACGACACCACCATCCCCGTCGTCGACGGCCTGGGCGTCACCCTGGTGTGCGTCCAGGCCCTGCACCGGCGGGTGGACGAACTCACCGCCGAAGTGGGGCGGCTGCGGGAGGCCGCGAACGCGACCGGGGCCTCCCGGACCACCCGGGCCGATCCGGAAGGCGGGACAGCGTGACCACCCAGGACACCGCGGCAGCGCGGGAGGCCGTGGCGCAGCAGTGTCCGCCGGTCTCCACCGAGGCGATCTGGCGGGTTCCGGTGACGGTCTGCCGCATCACCCGGTTCCTCGGCGAGCGGACGGCCGGAGCACTGTTGGAACGCGCGATCGCCTCCACCGGCGAGCTGTTGAGGCCCTCCCTGATCGGGGACCGCGAGCTTGCTCCCGAGGTCCGCCGGTCCCGGTCGTACCAGGACTTCGCCGCGCCCGAGTTGATCGCGGCCGTCGAGGAGGTGCGGGAGGCGGTCGAGCACACCCTGGGCGTCTCCTGCCAGTACGCCGAACCCAGTTACGGTCTCAACGTGCACAACGACGGCGACTTCTACCGGGCGCACCAGGACAGCAGCGCCGAGTACTCCCCCCGGCGGCTGCTCACCTTCGTCTACTACCTGCACCGCACGCCCCGGCCCTTCACGGGGGGCGAGCTGCGGGTGTTCGACGCCGCCCTGCCGTTGTACGCGGCGACCACCGGGGACTGGGAGCGGCACACCTGGCGGGATTGGGAGCCCGAGCACGACAGCATCGTGTTCTTCCGGCCCACGGCCTGGCACGAGGTACGCCCGGTCGGGTGTCCGAGCGGGCGGCACGAGGACAGCCGCTTCGCCGTCAACGGCTGGCTCTGCGTGCCGGACCCGGCGGACCGAGGGGGCGACGTGAACCCGTAGGCCGCGTCGCCCCCTCGGTGGTCCGTGGACCGCGCCGCCCCGGCGGTGCTCAGTGGCGCGGACCGTGGGCGGCGGCCTCGGCGGTGGCCTTCAGGTCGCGCAGCCAGGATTCGAGGCCCTCCCGGAGGATCCTGGTCGCGGTGGGCACGTCCGCCTCGACCTGGGCCCCGGTGTGGGTCTCCTCGGTGCTCACCCGGACGCCGCCCCTGACCTTGGTGAAGGTCCACACGTGGACGCCCTCGATGCGCAGGCCCTCGCCGATCGCGGGGCCGGTCCAGCGGATGCACGCACCCTGCTCGATCTGCCGGACGGTGGAGGTGATCTCCAGGCTGGTGGCGGGGGTCGAGGGGTTGGGGGGAATCGGGGTCGTCCACCGGAAGGCCGAGCCCGCGCGGAGGCGGCCGTGGTCGAGGCGCTCGGCCGTGGTGACGGGGGGCTGCCAGGACGGCCAGTTCCCGACGTCGGTCTGCAGCTTCCAGACGGTGTGCAGCGGGGCGTCGATCACGATCCCGGTCCGGTGGCGGACCGAGGCGTCGGGGTCGACGCCCGCCCCGCGGCAGGTGAGGGAGGTGCTGTGGCGGGTGGTGGGGGAGTCGGCTGCCCCGGCGGGCGCGGCGGCGGTGCCGAGGAGGCCGAGGACGAGCGGGGCGGTGACCAGGGCGGCGCGGAGGCCGGTGCTGCGGAGGCCGGACACGGAGTTCTCCTCTGTCGGTCGGCGAGCATCGCTCGATAGATGCTCTCGTCTTCGTTAGAAGTTATAACTCCGCACGGAGTGATGGGTCAAGGGAATGAGTGATAGGTTCTCACCAACCCTTGAGGGTGTATCCAGAGGGACGGGAACGGGTGGCGGGCCATGGTGACGACGGGCGCGAACGCGCCGAGGGAGCGCTACCGGGCCCAGGTGCGGGCCGAGATCACCGGGCGCGCCTGGGAGCAGATCGCCACGGCGGGGGCCTCCGCGCTCTCCCTCAACGCGATCGCCAAACAGATGGGCATGAGCGGTCCGGCGCTCTACCGCTACTTCGCCGGCCGCGACGACCTGATCACCGAACTCGTCCGGGAGGCGTACCGCGGCCTCGCCGACACCCTCCGCGCGGCCGCCGGCACCGGCGCCGACCTGGCCGGACTGGCACACGCCCTGCGCGGCTGGGCCCTGGCGGACCCGCAGCGGTACTTCCTCGTCTACGGCACCCCCGTCCCCGGCTACCACGCGCCCGCGGACACCACCGCGATCTCCTCCGAGATCATGACGACCCTGCTCGACGCGTGCGCGGCGCTCGCGCCGGCGGACGGTGCCGAGACATCGTTCGACGGCTATCTGGCGGAGCACCGGGACTGGGCCGCCGGGCACCCGGCCCCGCCCGGGGCCCTGCGCCGGTTCCTGGCCTTCTGGACCCGCCTGCACGGCGTCCTGTCGCTGGAACTCGCCGGCCACTTCGGCGGGATGGGACTCGACCCCGCCCTGCTCTTCGCCGCCGAACTCGACGACCTGCTGGCTCTGCGGGCCTGAGTCCGCGCGCGCCGGGCCGGCCGGCGCGGGTGGTTCACGCGGCGCGGGCCTGTCGGTCCCGGCGCGACGCACTCCGCCGGTCCACAATGCCGGTAGTCGTCCGATGCCGACGGACCGCGCGCCCGGACGGGGAGTCCCATGAAGAGTGCCGATCTGCTCGCCGACGCCTTCGGTCGGGTCCGTGCGGCCGTGCACGACGTGGTGGACGGCCTCACCGCCGAGGAGTTGTCCGCACGGGTCGATCCGGGGGCGAACTCGATCGTCTGGTTGATCTGGCACCTGACCCGCATTCAGGACGACCACATCGCCGACGCCGCCGGTACCGAACAGATCTGGACCGCCCAGGGCTGGTTCGACCGCTTCGCCCTCGGCTTTCCCGCCGCCGCCACCGGTTACGGTCACCGCGCCCGGGACGTCGCGGCCGTGCGGGTCGACTCCGCGGAGCTGCTCACCGGGTACCACGACGCGGTGCACGAGCGCACCCTGTCCTTCGTCGGCGGTCTGACCGGTCCGGCGTTGGACCGGATCGTGGACGAGGCCTGGAGTCCGCCGGTGACCCTGGGCGTGCGCCTGGTCAGCGTGATCTCCGACGACCTCCAGCACATCGGCCAGGCGGCCTTCGTCCGGGGCGTGCTCCGGCGGCGGTGAGCCCCGCGCCCGAGGCCCTCGCGGGACGGCGGCCACCCAGATGTGCCGTCTATCGACATATCTCGCCTGACGACTTATGGTTCTCGTAGTGATCGTCGACGGCCCCGGCCGCCGCGGTGGGCGCGGTTCGGCCTGCCGTCAACTCCTCCGCGCCGCTTGGTCCGTGCGGATCTGACGATCCGTCACAGCGTGTCCGCGCACACAGATCCGCGCCGACGCGAGCATCCGTTCCGCGTTCCCTGGGAGGACCGCAGTGCATCACCGCCATCGCACGCCCAAGGCGCTCGGCGCCGGCCTGGCCGCCGTACTGAGCCTGGGTCTGGCCGGACCGGTCGCCCTGGCCGGACCGGTCGCCCTGGCCGCCCCGGCGACCGAGCCCGACCCCGTGCCCGCCCTGGTGGCCGGTCAGGAGACCACCACCCCACAGCTGGTCACCGGTCTCGACGAGCCGGCCCCCGGCGGTCCGGCGGAGGCCGCGCGGGCGTACCTCGCGGCCCACCCGGAGCGGTACGGGATCGACCCCGGGCAGCTCGCCGAGGTCGGTGCCGAGCGCGACGCCGACGGCCGGAGCACCGTCAGGTTCCAGCAGTACCACGGCGGTGTGCCGGTGCTGGGCGCGCAGTACCTCGTCCACCTCACCGGCGACGGAGCCGGGCAGCGGGTCCGCTCCGCCGGCGGCAAGTACTTCACCGGGCTGACCGCGCCGACCGCCGCCACCGTGCCGGCCGCGGTGCTGCGCGAACTGGCGCTCGGCGAGATCACGGACCGGCGGGCCCGGGCCGGGGCCGCGGTGGAGGACCACGGCCCGGTGGTGCTGCCCGGCGGCGCCGGCCGGCTGGCCCAGCACTTCACCGTGCGGGCGGCCGTCGAGGGCGGCGGGCAGCAGGCCCGCGAGGTCTACGTCGACGCCACCCTCGGGACGGTCGCCCTCTCCTACGAGGCCCGCCCGGCGGCCCCGGCGGCCGGTGCCCGCGTCGCCGGCGCCCCCGCCGCGCCGGCTGCCGGCGAGCCCGCCACCGGCACCGCGCCGGACCTCTCCGGCCGCCGGGTCAAGGTGAACATCACCCGTCTGCCGGACGGGAGTTACCAGCTCGGCGACCTGACCCGGCCGGCCGCGATCACCACCTACGACGCGGCCGGCCGGGCGTCCGGCGAACTCGGCGGCGGGATACCCGCCGACCTCGCCCCGGCACACTCGGCGAGCCCGGACTTCCCGGCCGCCACCGGCACCTCCGGCGCCACCGACGCCCACGTCAACGCCGGGATCGTGTACGACTTCTACCGCGACCGGCTCGGCCGGGAGGGCCTGGACGGCAAGGCCGGACCGATCCTCTCGGTGACCAACGCCTCCGAATGGGGAGAGCCGCTCCCGAACGCGTTCTGGGACGGCGGCAAGATGGTCTACGGCAACGGCGACGCCAAGTACCTGCCCTTCGCCGTCGCGCTCGACGTGGCCGGGCACGAGATGACCCACGGCGTGGTCGAGCGCACCGCCGGGCTGGTCCTGGCCGGCCAGGCCGGCGCGATGGACGAGGCGCTGGCGGACTACTTCGGCAACGCCATCGAGGTCACCGCCCGCGGCATGTCGATGAGCGACCCGAAGGCCGCCCTGCTCGGCGAGAGCCTCTGCCGCACCGGCACCCCGGAGGCCTGCGCGGGCCGCCGGCTGGACGACCACCGCACCACCGTCGACGACTACCTCGGCGTGGGGAACGCGGTCGACAGCGGCGGGGTGCACCTCAACTCCACCATCTTCGGCGGCGCGCTCTGGGACATCCGGCGCACCCTGGACCCGCTCGTCGCGGACCGGGTGATCTACCGCGCGCTCGCCGACTACCTCACCCCGCTGGACGACTTCGTGGCAGGGCGCAACGCCGTCCTCGCGGCCGGCCGGGACCTCAAGCTCAACCAGGCCCAACTCCGTTCGGTGGCGGCCGCGTTCGACGCCCACGGGATCCGGGCCGGCTGGCAGAACCGGATCGGCGTGGACAGCCGGGTGCTGCTGCGCGACGTCTCCGGCCCGGCAGTCCCCGCCGTCGCCAACGGCCGCTGGGTGATGGCCAACGCGACGCGCGACGCCGGCAGCCCCCTGTACACGGGCTCCCTCGCCGGGGGCGGTGCCCCGGTCCGGCTCAGCCCGGTGGACGGCCGCGCGCACAGCTGGCCCGCCACCGACGGCACGACCGCGGTGTGGGTGGCCCTCGGCAGCGACGCCCAGGGCAAGTGGTCGATGGACGTGCTGACCCGCCCGCTGGCCGGCGGCCCCGTCACCACCCTGTTCTCCTCCCCGTCGAGCATGCCGGGTGACGTCCAGGTGTCCGGCGGCGACATCGCCTTCCGGGCCTTCGACCCGGCCGCGAACCGGAGCCGGGCGTACCTGTCCCGCAACGGCGGCCCGGCGGTGCCGGTCCCGGCGGCCGCCGACCACGACGTGTCGGGCGTGACCCTCAAGGACGGCGTCCTCGGCTGGTCCGAGCAGTGGACGGGCGACCAGGGCGACGTCAACGCGCCGACCGTCTACTCGATCGCGCTCGGCAAGGTCACCGCCCAGTACACGGCGGCCGGTCCGAAGGCGTGGATCGGCTCCACCCAGCTCGCGGGCGGGCGACTGCTCTGGGTCGAGACCTCCGGCGACGGCACCAAGCGGCGGTCGGTCCGGTCCGGCGCGCTGGACGGCTCCGGGGTGACCGAGCTGGTGTCCGGCGACGCGCCGAACGCCCCCTCGAACGGGACCCTCACCGCCTCCGACCGGGCCGTCACCTACCAGGTCGGCAGCGACGAGTCCGTCGGCGGCTGGAAGAACGCCACGCTGCCCAAGCTCTGGCAGGTCCCGCTCGTCGGCGGCACGCCCGAGCGGCTCTCCTGCAACCGCGGTGGCCAGTACCTGCCCGCCGCCGAGCGGGGCACCCGGGTGGTCTGGGTGGACGCCACCGCGGGCCGCAGCGACCTGGTGGTCCGCGACCGGCCGGCCGGTACCTGCTGATCCCCCGGCGCACTCCGCGCCCGGCGGCGGGGGGGGGGGCGGGCGGGGCGGGGGGGCGGCCGCCGCGCCCCCC
>NZ_JBHYYB010000142.1:0-17011 GCF_042752535.1 Kitasatospora sp. NPDC059327
CCGCGGAGACCACCACCGTGTGCGACACCCCGGGGGTGTTGTCCACGAAATTGGTGATCAGCCAGTTCAGGTTCTGTGCGGCCTGGCTCATCTGATTCAACTCAACGCTCCTGATGATCTGCGCCGTTGCCGTCGGTCCGGCCCCCGAAGCTATCGAATCCGGGCTGCTGGGCACCATGCTGCGGGCCCGGCTGGTTGCCCTGGCCCGCCGCCTGCTCGGCGCCGACCCGGCGGCCCTGCTGGATGCCGCGGCGCAGGTTGGTGAGCCGGCCGCGCACCTCCTCGGGGGCGCGGGACACCTGGGGACCGGTCAGCGGGGACGCCTCGGCGGTGCCGGAGACCAGGTTGGCCTGCGGGGTCCGCCGGGGGAGCCCGGACATGGTGACGCCACTGGTCGAGGGCTCCCGGACCTGCTCGGCCCGGCGCCAGCGCTCGTCGTTCGCGGACGGACGCCACGGGGCGTCGCCCGGCCCGCCGGGCCCGTCGCCCGGGCCGCCCTGCGGGGCCTGCTGCGGCCGGCCCTGCTGGGGAGCCTGCTGCTGGTTCTGCGGCTGGGGAGCCTGCGGCTGGGGGGCCTGCTGCGGCCGGCCCTCCTGCTGCTGGAGGCCGGGGGCGCTGGTCCCGGGCCGGCGGGGCTGGTAGCCCCGGGCCCGGGCCGCCTCGGCCTGCCGGCCGGCCTCCTGGGACCAGGCCTGGTCGGCCGGCTCGAAGGCCGGCGCACCGCCCTGCGGGCCGCCGTCGGACGGACCGGTCGGCAGCGCCATCGGCTCCTGGCGGACCGGCTCGGGCCGGAGCTGTTCCTGGCGGACCGGCTCCGGACGCGGCGGGGTCGGCACGTTCGGCAGGACCGGCTCGACCAGACCGAGGCCGAGCGGGTCACGCGGGTCGATCTCGCTCGCCTCGAAGCGCGGCCGGGCGAACTGCGCGGTGCTCTCCATCGACGAGGGCTCGGCCGACGGCAGCGGCTGGGCCTGCTGCGGCGGGAGCTGCGGCTGGCGCTCGCGCTGCGGCGCGTCCGGGCCGGGACGCTGCGGACGGCGCGGACCCTGCGGGCCCTGGCCGCCGGGGCCGCCCTGGCCCTGCGGGCCCTGGCCGCCGGGGCCGCCCTGGCCCTGCGGACCCTGGCCGCCGGGGCTCTGCGGGGCCTGCTGGCCCGGCTGGCGGCGCTGCGGGAGCCCCTCCTGCGGGCGGTTGCCCGGGCGGGCGCCCTGCGGCGCGCCCGGTCGGCCCGCCTGGTCGGCCCAGCCGTGCTGCGGCTGCTCGCCGGTCCGGGAGTCCGGACCGCCGTCGGCGCCGGGGCGCGGACGCTCCTGGGCGGGGCGCCGCCCGTCGCCGGGCCGGCCCTGGCCGGGCTGACCCGGACCGGGCTGTCCCTGGCCGGGCTGCGGGGTGGCGCCCGGCTGCTGGCCGCGGCGCGGCAGCGCACCGGGACCGCCCTGCGGCGGGGCCTGCCGGCCCGGACCGCGCTGCGGGAGGCCGCCCTGCGGGTTCTGGCGGGGCTGCTGGCCCTGGGGGCCCTGCGGGGCCTGCTGACCCGGCAGCGGGGTCTCGCGCATGGACTGGCCGACCTGGCGGGTCGGCAGACCGCCCCCGGACCGTCCGCCCGGCGCGCCGGGACCGCCCTGGCCGCCCGGTGTACCGGGACCGCCCTGGCCGAGCTGCGGGCGGCCCTGCGGGGCACCGCCCGCCGGACCCTGGCCGAGCGCGGCCGGGCCGCCGTTCGGACCGCCGTTGGGACCGCCGGGCACCTGGCGCTGCTGACGCGGCGTCGGGGCGACCCCGCGCTGCTGCTTGGCCTGCGCCGAACCGGGGCGGGCCGGGCCGCGGCGGTCGGCGGAGTTGGTGACGTCCACGGGGAGCATGACCAGTGCGGTGGTGCCACCGGAGTCGCTGGGGCGCAGCTGGATGCGGATGCCGTGGCGCAGGGACAGCCGGCCGACCACGAAGAGGCCCATGCGGCGGGAGACGGAGACGTCCACCGTCGGAGGGTTCGCCAGACGCTCGTTGATGTCGGCGAGGTCGTCGGGGCTGAGGCCGATGCCGGTGTCGTGGATCTCGACCAGCACCCGGCCGTCGGGCAGGGCGTGGCCGGTGACCCGGACGCGGGTCTGCGGGCTGGAGAACGAGGTGGCGTTCTCCAGCAGCTCGGCGAGCAGGTGGACGAGGTCGTTGACGACGCGGCCGGCGACCTCGGCCGACGGCACGGTGGCGAGCTCGATGCGCTCGTACTGCTCCACCTCGGAGGCGGCGGCGCGGAGCACGTCGACCAGCGGGACGGGGCGGGTCCAGCGGCGGCCCGGGTCCTCACCGGCGAGGACCAGCAGGTTTTCGCCGTTGCGGCGCATACGGGTCGCGAGGTGGTCCAGCTTGAAGAGGTTGGCCAGCTGGTCCGGGTCCGCCTCGCGGCTCTCCAGCTCGGAGATGAGCGACAGCTGGCGCTGGATGAGGCCCTGGCTGCGGCGCGAGAGGTTGGTGAACATCGCGTTGATGTTGCCGCGCAGGAGGGCCTGCTCGGCGGCGAGGCGGACGGCCTCGCTGTGCACCATGTCGAATGCGTGCGCCACGTGGCCGATCTCGTCCGCGGAGTCGACGCCGACGGGTTCGACGGTGACGTCGACGTCGTGCGGGTCGCTCTCGGAGAGCGTCTTGACCAGCTCGGGCAGTCGCCGCTCGGCGACGTCCTCGGCCGCGGCCTGCAGACGGGTCAGCGAGCGCACCATCGAGCGGGCGATCAGACCGGCGCCACCGAGGGCGACGAGCAGCACCAGCGCGACGGCGGCACCGATGATCAGGGCCTCGGTGTCGGCGGCGGACTGCAGCTCCTGGGCCTTGCCGTCGAGGTCCTCGATCAGCTTCGCCTCGATCCGCCGCTCGGCGGTGATCTTGGCGGTGGCCTGCTCGTACCAGTCCTTGAAGCTGACCGGCTCGGTCTGGTGGATACCGCTCTGCTGGAGCACCGAGCGCGCGTACCGGTCGGCGGCGGCGACCACCGAGTTGTAGCTGAGCTGGCCGCGCAGGTTGTCCAGGTCGTGCGAGGTGTAGATGTTGTTGAAGCTGGTGAGCGCGTTGTCGTAGGAGGCGCGCAGCCGGATGCCGAAGGACTCGTCGCTCAGGCTGAGGTCGGGGGCCTTGGGGTTGGCGAGCGCGGCGCTGATCAGGGCGCGCTGCTGCGAGGTGGCGTTCTTGGCCAGCGAGAACTGCTGGAGGGCGCGGGTGGCGCGGACCAGGTCGCGGTTGTTGGACGCGAGCGCGATGTCCTGGGTGATCGACAGCAGGTCTCGGATGATCACGTCGTAGGCCGTGATCGTCGACTGGATGTTCTGGTTGTTCTGGTACGGGGTGTTGCGCGCGTCCGAGATCGAGTTCAGGTCCTTGCGGATCTGGAACAGCAGCGCCTTGCCGCCGGAGAGCTCCAGGTTCTCGAACTTGTCCGAGGACGCGGTGAAGGTCCGGCTCAGGTCGTCGGTGATCTTGCGGGCGTTGACGATGTCGTCGTCGAGCGGGGCGTTCGGCTTGTCGGTGATCGGGCCGGCGCTGATGTCCCGCTCGGTCTGCAGGGCGTCGGCGAGGTTGGTCGCCTTCTTGGCCAGGTCCGAGAGGTTTGCCATCTGGGCGAGCTGCTGCGAGGCCTCGAGCGAGGTCTGGATGCGCAGGCCACCGAGGACGAGGGCGACGAGCACGGGGAGGGCGAGCAGCGCGATCAGGCGGGTACGGATCCGCCAGTTGCGCATCGCCAGCCGGCTCATGCCCTTGGCCCGTCGGCGGGTCAGTGTCTTTCGGAGTTTGTCCCGGGCCGACTTCCGGTCCTGGTCGGTGTCCTCGTCCGGGCGGCCGACCGTGTCCGGTGCCGGCTCGGCCGGGCCGCCGGGCACCGCCGCCTGCTGGGGTGGTGCCACGGGCTCACGCGACTCCGGGTCACCCGCGGCGCCGCTACCCCTTTTGAAACGTCCCTGCACTGGCGTCGCAACCTCTGGACCGGGCGTCCCGCCGCGTTGCCGCGGCCTGGACGGTGTGGAGTTTCCATCCGCACCCCGGCCGGTCCGGGAGAGCGGGCACCGGGGTGGACTGCTCCCTACCCACGGTCCGTGGCATTCCAGCACAGCCGGGGAATCCCAACAAGGGCCGCCAGGGCGAGTGGGGCACCACTACCGACCGCGCGCGCGACTTCACTGACTGTGCGGTAACCGGACCGGAATACCGCCTTTTTCGGACACTCGCCGGATACATGCCAACCAGACCGGAGATCAACGAGAAGCGCAGAGCTCCCCGAATGCCCGGTATACCCGATATGTCGGCCAAACTTGATGCAGCGATATGTCGGATATCGGAGAATTGCTCTTCAATTTGTGAGCAAAATCACAGCACAATGTGTAGCTTTGGTCACGGTGCCTGTGGAAAGAGATCCGTAACCTTGCGGTATCCGGCGCACGGCCACGATCAGCCTGCCCAGAATCTCCCCGAACCACTCAGGCCGGCGCCGCTCCCTGTCGACGCGCCGGCCGTGACCCCGAGGTGCTGACGCGATGTCCCAGGCGAACAAGGCCGCCACCAGTCCCACGTCCCCCGGCTCCACGGCGAACCCCCGCCGGACGACGCTGGCCTCGGTCGAGGACTTCAGCACGATCCCGGGTGCCCGCAGGGCCGAGGACGTGGTGACCTACGCCACCGAGCTGCCCACCAACACGGCCAACCCGCGCCGCACCACGCTGATGGTGGCCCCGGTCGTCGCGGTCCCGCGGGACTGACCACCCGCGCCTCGCGAAGGGCGTCGCGGCCGCATCCCCCCGGGGGGCGGCCACGGCGCCCTTCGCCGTTCTCCGCCGGCCCCGGCCCGGGGCCGGCGGTCCGTCCGCCCGGGCGGCGGTGGGCCGTTCGGCCGAGTCGGGCGCAACCGCGCTGAACAGGGGCAAAGCGGTCGGCTCGGGCCCCACGCGATAGCCTGGTCGACGATTGAGCGGGGCCGTGTCCATCGGGCGCGGCGCCCACCAGCGCCCGGGCGCGCCCCGGGCGGCCGACGAAGCGAGGGGTAGCCCAGCCGTGCGCATTGCCAGGTTTTCCGTCCGGGAAGGGAGCCCTGCCGCCGGCAGCGTCTCCTTCGGCGTGGTCGAGGGCGACCCGGCCCAGCCCGAGTCTCTGGTCGTCCACGCCCTGGCCGGCCACCCGTTCGGGCAGCCCCAACCCACCGGCGAGAGCTACCGCTTCCAGGACGTGCGGCTGCTCAGCCCGATGCTGCCGAACAAGATCGTCGCGGTCGGCCGCAACTACGCCGCCCACGCGGCCGAGCTCGGCAACGACGTCCCGGACGTCCCGCTGACCTTCTTCAAGCCGTCGACCTCGGTGATCGGCCCGACCGAGTCCATCGCGTACCCGCCGTTCTCCTCCGACGTCCACCACGAGGCCGAACTGGCCGTGGTCATCGGCCGGATGTGCCGCGAGGTCCCGCTGGACCGGGTGCCCGAGGTGATCCTCGGCTACACCTGCGCCAACGACCTCACGGCGCGCGACGTCCAGCAGCGCGAGGGCCAGTGGGCCCGCGCCAAGGGCTTCGACACCGCCTGCCCGCTCGGCCCGTGGATCGAGACCGACCTCGACCCGGCCGACCTGGCGGTCACCTGCACGGTCAACGGCGAGCTGCGGCAGACCGGCCGCACCTCCCTGATGGTCCGCTCGGTCGCCGAGCTGATCGTCCACATCTCCGAGGCCATGACGCTGCTGCCCGGCGACGTCATCCTCACCGGCACACCCGCTGGGGTGGGCCCGCTCAACGTCGGCGACGAGGTCGCCGTCTCCATCGAAGGCATCGGCACTCTCACCAACAAGGTGATCAAGCGTGGCTAACACTGACCCGAGCGTTCGGGTTCGCTTCTGTCCGTCCCCGACCGGCAACCCGCACGTGGGCCTGGTCCGCACGGCGCTCTTCAACTGGGCCTTCGCCCGCCACAACGGCGGCACGATGGTCTTCCGGATCGAGGACACCGACTCCGCCCGCGACTCCGAGGAGTCGTACCGGCAGCTGCTCGACGCCATGCGCTGGCTCGGCTTCGACTGGGACGAGGGCCCGGAGGTCGGCGGCCCGCACGAGCCGTACCGCCAGTCGCAGCGGATGGACATCTACGCCGACGTCGCCCGCCGGCTGCACGAGGCGGGCCACGCCTACCACTGCTACTGCTCCACCGAGGAGCTCGACGCCCGGCGCGAGGCGGCCCGTGCGGCCGGCCGGCCCTCCGGCTACGACGGCCACTGCCGCGAGCTGACGGACGACCAGGTCGCCGTCTACGAGCTGGAGAAGCGCGAGCCGATCCTGCGGTTCCGGATGCCGGACCGCACCATCAGCTTCGACGACCTGGTGCGCGGCACGCTCACCTTCGAGCCGGAGAACGTGCCCGACTACGGCATCGTGCGGGCCAACGGCGCGCCGCTCTACACCCTGGTCAACCCGGTGGACGACGCCCTCATGGGCATCACCCACGTGCTGCGCGGCGAGGACCTGCTGTCCTCGACCCCGCGCCAGGTCGCGCTGTACGCCGCACTCGCCGAGATCGGCGTCGGCGACGGCAGCACCCCGCGCTTCGGTCACCTGCCGTACGTGATGGGCGAGGGCAACAAGAAGCTCTCGAAGCGCGACCCGCAGGCCTCGCTCAACCTGTACCGCGAGCGCGGCTTCATCCCCGAGGGCCTGCTCAACTACCTGTCGCTGCTGGGCTGGTCGCTCTCCGCGGATGACGACATCTTCTCGGTGGAGCAGCTGGTCGAGGCCTTCGACATCGCCGATGTCAACGCCAACCCGGCCCGCTTCGACCTGAAGAAGTGCGAGCACATCAACGCCGAGCACCTGCGCCGGCTGGCCCCGGAGGACTTCGTCCGCCGCCTGGTGCCGTACCTGCAGGCGCCCGGGCTGCTCCCGGCCGAGCCGTCCGCCGAGCAGCTGGAGCTGCTCGCCAAGGTGGCACCGCTCACCCAGGAGCGGATGGTCGTGCTGAGCGAGATCGTCACCATGGCGGGCTTCCTCTTCGTCGACCCGGCCGACTTCGCGCTGGACCCGGACGACGCCGCCAAGGTGCTCACCGCCGATTCCCGCCCGGTGCTGGAGGCCAGCGTCAAGGCACTGGAGGAGCTGGCGGACTTCTCGCCCGAGCCGATCCAGGCGGCGCTGCGCGAGGCGCTGGTGGACGGACTGGGCATCAAGCCCAAGTTCGCCTTCACGCCCCTGCGGGTGGCCGTCACTGGCCGCCGGGTCTCCCCGCCGCTCTTCGAGTCGATGGAGCTGCTCGGGCGCCCCGAGACGCTGCGCCGGCTGAACGCCGCGCTGGCCGCCGCCCCGGCTGCCTGAGCGCCGGCAGGGGGGCTGCGGGCCGGGTGCTGACCTGGCCCGCAGCCGCCCCGGCCGCTGCCTGGGGTTATCGATTTTGGACCGGGGCCGGACGTCGGGTAATGTTCTTTCTGCGCCGCCCGGGAGGGAACGGACGAGGGAGCGAAACCCCGTTCGGACCGAGCGAGGGGCGCAACGCTGGAGAAGGGCCCGCAGGGGTTCAACTCCGGTGGGGTATGGTGTAATTGGCAGCACGAGTGATTCTGGTTCATTTAGTCTAGGTTCGAGTCCTGGTACCCCAGCGCAGTACAAGCAGTACCTGCAGTATCGTAGGACAAACAAAGATCAAGCCCCCGTTGTGTAGCGGCCTAGCACGCTGCCCTCTCACGGCAGTAGCGCCGGTTCGAATCCGGTCGGGGGTACTGGTCCCGCAAGGGATCACCTGGAAAGCCCCCGTTGTGTAGCGGCCTAGCACGCTGCCCTCTCACGGCAGTAGCGCCGGTTCGAATCCGGTCGGGGGTACTGGTCCCGCAAGGGATCGCCAGGAAGCCCCCGTTGTGTAGCGGCCTAGCACGCTGCCCTCTCACGGCAGTAGCGCCGGTTCGAATCCGGTCGGGGGTACCAGAGTATGAGGCCGGTGGGCTTGACCCATCGGCTGATTGCTTTGTTGGGGTATGGTGTAATTGGCAGCACGAGTGATTCTGGTTCATTTAGTCTAGGTTCGAGTCCTGGTACCCCAGCCAGAAATTAGCAGGGCCCTGGTTCGCCGGGGCCTTTTGTGTTTTCCGGCCCCAATTCCGGCCGCGCCTTTCCGGGGGATTCCTCGGGAAAAGGCCCGCTCACCGAGGTGAGCGGGCCTTTTCCGTCGGGTCCGTACGGTCAGCCGCGGCGCAGGGCCTCGGTGAGCCGGTTGGCGGCCTCGATGATGGCCTGGGCGTGCAGCCGGCCCGGGTGGCGGGTCAGGCGCTCGATCGGGCCGGAGACGGAGACGGCGGCCACGACCCGGTTGGAGGGGCCGCGCACGGGCGCGGAGACGGACGCCACGCCCGGCTCGCGCTCGCCGATCGACTGGGCCCAGCCGCGGCGCCGGACGCCGCTCAGCGCGGTCGCGGTGAACCGGGCGCCCTGGAGGCCGCGGTGGAGCCGCTCGGGCTCCTCCCAGGCCAGCAGGACCTGGGCGGCCGAGCCGGCCTTCATCGGCAGGGTGCTGCCGACCGGGACGGTGTCCCGCAGGCCGGAGAGCCGCTCGGCGGCGGCGACGCAGATCCGCATCTCGCCCTGCCGGCGGTAGAGCTGTGCGCTCTCGCCGGTGACGTCGCGCAGGTGGGTCAGGACCGGGCCCGCGGTGGCGAGCAGTCGGTCCTCGCCCGCCGCGGCGGAGAGTTCGGAGAGACGGGGGCCGAGGATGAACCGGCCCTGCATGTCCCTGGTGACCAGTCGGTGATGTTCGAGTGCGACGGCGAGCCGGTGGGCCGTGGGCCGCGCCAGACCGGTGGCGGCGACCAGCCCCGCCAACGTGGCGGGGCCCGACTCCAGTGCGCTCAGCACCAGAGCGGCCTTGTCGAGAACGCCGACGCCGCTAGAGTTGTCCATGCCCTAAGACTGCAGTCTCATTCCGCGAGACGCAAGTTCAATCTTCCGCGAAAAGCGCCACTCTGGATGCAGCAGCCCGGGAGACATCCAGGATGCGGCCTCAACAGAGTGTCCGCATGGTGGACACCGATCCGGCGTGCAGGTCACGCGGCGCGCCTCACAGGGCGGCGAAAGCACTGACCCCGATGAACACGAGAAGGCCGGCAACGCGGCCGGCTGGAGGGAATCCGATGGGACGGACACTCGCAGAGAAGGTCTGGGACGACCACGTCGTCCGGCGCGCGGAGGGCGAGCCCGACCTGCTCTTCATCGACCTGCACCTGCTCCACGAGGTGACCAGCCCGCAGGCCTTCGACGGCCTCCGGCTGGCCGGGCGGCCGGTCCGCCGGACCGATCTGACGATCGCGACCGAGGACCACAACACCCCCACCCTGGACATCGACAAGCCGATCGCCGACCCGGTCTCCCGGGTCCAGCTGGAGACGCTGCGCCGCAACGCCGCCGAGTTCGGGGTCCGGATCCACTCCCTGGGCGACATCGAGCAGGGCGTCGTACACGTCGTCGGCCCGCAGCTCGGTCTGACCCAGCCGGGCACCACCGTGGTCTGCGGTGACTCCCACACCTCCACCCACGGTGCCTTCGGTGCCCTGGCGTTCGGCATCGGCACCAGTCAGGTCGAGCACGTCCTGGCCACCCAGACCCTGCCGCTGGCGCCGTTCAGGACGATGGCGATCACGGTCGAGGGCGAGCTGCCCGAGGGCGTCACCGCCAAGGATCTGATCCTGGCGATCATCACCAAGATCGGTACCGGCGGCGGCCAGGGCTACGTCCTGGAGTACCGCGGCTCGGCCATCCGCAGCCTCTCCATGGAGGCCCGGATGACCGTCTGCAACATGTCGATCGAGGCGGGCGCCCGGGCCGGCATGATCGCCCCGGACCAGACCACCTTCGACTACCTCCAGGGCCGCCCGCACGCGCCCCAGGGCGAGGACTGGGACGCCGCGGTCGAGTACTGGAAGACCCTGGGCACCGACGAGGACGCGGTCTTCGACCACGAGATCCTCATCGACGCGACCGAGCTGACGCCGTTCGTCACCTGGGGCACCAACCCGGGCCAGGGCGCCCCGCTCGGCGCCAACGTGCCGGACCCGGCGTCCTTCGCCGACCCGCAGGAGCGGACCGCCGCCGAGAACGCCCTGACCTACATGGGCCTGGAGGCCGGCACCCCGCTGCGCGAGGTCAAGGTCGACGCCGTCTTCGTCGGCTCCTGCACCAACGGCCGGATCGAGGACCTCCGGGCCGCCGCGGCCATCGTGGAGGGCCGGAAGATCGCCGACGGCGTGCGGATGCTGGTCGTCCCCGGCTCGGTGCGGGTCGCCCTGCAGGCCGTCGAGGAGGGCCTGGACAAGGTGTTCACCGCGGCCGGGGCCGAATGGCGCCACGCGGGCTGCTCGATGTGCCTGGGCATGAACCCCGACCAGTTGGCCCCCGGCGAGCGCTGCGCCTCCACCTCGAACCGCAACTTCGAGGGCCGCCAGGGCAAGGGCGGCCGCACCCACCTGGTGTCGCCGCAGGTCGCCGCCGCGACCGCGCTGCTCGGCCGACTGGCCGCACCCGCCGATCTCTCGTCCAACGTCGCTGTGGAGGCCTGAGCAGCATGGAGAAGTTCACCACCCACACCGGCCGGGCCGTCCCGCTGCGCCGCAGCAACGTCGACACCGATCAGATCATCCCGGCCCACTGGCTCAAGAAGGTCACTCGTTCCGGTTTCGAGGACGGCCTGTTCGAGGCCTGGCGCAAGGACGAGTCGTTCATCCTGAACCGGCCCGAGCGGCAGGGCGCCACCGTCCTGCTGGCCGGCCCCGAGTTCGGCACCGGCTCCTCCCGTGAGCACGCCGTCTGGGCGCTGCAGAACTACGGGTTCCACGCGGTCGTCTCGTCCCGCTTCGCCGACATCTTCCGCGGCAACTCGCTGAAGAACGGCCTGCTCACGGTCGTGCTGCCGCAGGAGACGGTGGAGCGGCTCTGGGCGCTCGTGGAGGCCGACCCGACCGCCGAGATCACCGTCGACCTGGAGGCCCGCGAGGTGCGCGCCGAGGGTGTCACGGCCACGTTCGAGCTGGACGACAATGTCCGTTGGCGGCTGCTCAACGGCCTGGACGACATCAGCATCACCCTGCAGAACGAGGCCGACATCTCGGCCTTCGAACAGACCCGGCCCGCCTTCAAGCCGCGTACTCTGCCGGTTGCCTGAGCCCGTCGAGAGAACAGGCATTCTGACGTTCCACCGGATGGTCCGCCTCCCCTCGGGGGGGCGGACCATCCGCCGTTCCGGGCCCGGAGTTACCGTCCGCAGCCGGCCCCCGATTGCCGATTTGGCATTGCCGCAGAGGCCCCGCGCAAGCACAACTGCGGGTAGATGGCACAATCAGTACATGCACCGGCACCATGAACCTCCGTACGCGGGCGGCGAACCCGCGTCACCGGAGTCCACGGGCCGGGGATCCGAACGCCGAATTGACGATCGGCCGGACGCCGCCACCTCACCTGCTGAGGGGCCGGACGACCCGGAAGTCGCAGCGCTCTACGCGCTTGTGGCCGAGCGGTTGAAGCAAGCTCACGCCCGCGTGCATGCGCTGAACGTGTCTGCCGATGCAAAGACCGCTCTCACCCGTCAACTCCTCATCGTCACCGAGGCCGCCAAGCGCGATCTTCCGGAGGCGGCAAGGCGGTTGAGTCGCTTTGTGCATGACCTCGACGAGGGGCGCCCGCCCGTCGCCTGAGGTCGCCGACGCGCAAATCCATTGCGACACTAGGGTGATTCGCGCGTTTGGTAATTGAAAGTCCGCAGATACATACCTAACGTGCGAAATGAACGGATGGAATCATCCGGCGCCCGTTTCCGAAGGGGAAGACGTGAACAAGGCTCAGCTTGTCGAAGCGGTGGCCGAGCAGCTGGGCGGTCGCAAGGCTGCCGCAGAGGCCGTCGACGCAGTGCTCGACACCATGGTCCGCGCCGTTGTGGCCGGTGACCGGGTGTCGGTCACCGGTTTTGGCACCTTTGAGAAGGTGGAGCGCTCCGCGCGCTTCGCCCGCAACCCGCAGACCGGCGAGAAGGTCAAGGTCAAGAAGACCTCGGTGCCCCGCTTCCGTCCCGGCCAGGGCTTCAAGGACCTGGTCAGCGGCAGCAAGAAGCTGCCGAAGGAAGGCCCCTCGGTGAAGAAGGCCCCCAAGGGCTCCCTCACCCCGGGCAAGAGCGGTGTCGCCGCGACCCCGGCCGCCAAGCGCGCCGCCACCAAGCGCGCCGCCTCGGCCGCCGCCGCGGCCCCGGCCGCGACCAAGAAGGCCGCTGCCAAGAAGACGGCCACCACGGCCGCCGCTGCCAAGAAGACGGCCACCACGGCCGCCGCCAAGAAGGCGACCGCGACCAAGAAGACCACGACCGCCGCCGCCAAGAAGACCACGGCGACCGCGACCAAGAAGACGGCCGCCGCCGCCAAGAAGACGGCCACCACGGCCGCCGCGAAGAAGACCACGGCGACCGCCAAGAAGGCCACCGCCACCGCCAAGAAGACGGCTCCGGCGAAGAAGACCGCCACCCGCAAGACCACCGCGCGCAAGACCAGCGCGAAGTAGTCGTCGGACGGCTTTCCAGGGCCGTGGCGCACCCCCTCCCGGAATTCCGGGTGGCGGGGCCGCCACGGCTCTTCCGTTTTCCGGATCCGGCCGTTCCCGCCGGGCAGGTGGGCCGGGGCGGAGCACCCTCGGGACGGCCGCCCGGGGGCGCCCGGACCGGGCTCGGTCAGGCCTCGGCCGGGTCGGGGAAGGTCTGCAGCGTCAGGAAGACCACCCGGCGGGCGTCGCCGGCGCCCTCGGTGCGGATCCGCACCCGCTGGCCGGGGCGCAGCAGCCGCAGGCCGCCGGCGTCGAAGGCGGCCGCGTCGAACGGCAGCGGGCTCCCGTCGTCGAGCAGCACGGAGCCGGCCCGGGTGGCGGGGTCGAAGGTGAACGCGGTGGCCTGCATGGAAGCAGCATAGCGAGCACCACCGACAGGCCCGGGAGGCAGTTCAGCCCCGCCCGTGCGGGCTTCCGGGGCGGTGGGCGGCGGGGAGCCCGAGCGCGTCCGCGAGCCGGGCGGACAGGGCGCCGGTGTGCGGCCCCACACCGAGCGCGAGCGCTTCGCCGAGGTCGGCGCCGGTGTCCACGTCCCGGCGTACCGACTGCACGTCGTCCAGGCGCAGTTCGCGGGCGCCGCCGGCCGCGTGCCGGGCCCGGGAGCCGTCGCCGAAGGCGGGGGCGAGCGGGCCGCCGGGGGCGCGGGCGAGCAGTGTGGTGCCCACCCCCGGGGCATCGGCCAGGAAGGACCGGCCGGCCCGCTCCGCCGCGGCCAGGACGCGGGCCAGTTCGGCCGGGCGCAGGGCCGGCAGGTCGGCGGAGAGCGCGGCCAGCGGGGCGTGCGGGGCGAGGACCAGCGCGGCCGCCGCGCCGTGCGCCAGTGCGTCGTTGAGACCGCCGTCCGGTTCGTCGCCGACCACGACCGCGCCCAGGGCGGACAGTCGTTCGGCCGCCGCTGTGTCCCGGGTGACCACCAGGACCCGGGACACGCCCGGGGTGGCCAGCGCGGCGGTCACGGTGTCCAGCGCGAAGGAGAGCGCCAGGTCGGCGCGGTGCGGTCCGGCGAACGGTGCCAGGCGGGTCTTCGCCAGGGCGAGCCGCTTGACCGGCAGTACCAGCGACCAGCCGGCGGCGGGTGCGGGGGGCGCGACGGGTCCGGTGGGGCGTACGGTGTCCTGGGTCATCGGCGTCATTGTGACGCCGGTCCCGGAACCCTCGCCAGGCCGTCCCAACTGTGCGGACGTGCGTTTGGTCACGCCCGCCGGACGTGCTGGCGGGGTTGCTCGACAGCCGGTTCGCGGTCGGGCGAGACTGTTCCGCGCCCGGACCCCGTCCGACGGGGGTCGTGGGAGGCGAGAGACTGCGGCACCCCACGTGCCGCACCGGATGAGGAGGACCTGGGGTGGCCCGCCGCTCGTACGCCAGCTTCGGCAACGCCGACTACGGCATCTGGTACCGCTTCGCGGCCGTGCTGGTGAAGCCGGTGACGACCGCGCTGGTCAAGCCCGACTGGCGGGGCTGGGAGCACCTGCCGAAGGACCGCGGCTTCATCGCCGCGGTCAACCACAACTCGATCATCGATCCGGTGGTCTACGCGCACTGGCAGTACAACAGCGGGCGGCCGCCGCGCATCCTCGGCAAGTCCTCGCTGTTCTCGGTCCCGTTCATCGGCTTCATGCTGCGCAAGACCGGGCAGATCCCGGTGTTCCGCGAGTCGACGGACGCCGCGCAGGCGTTCCGGGCGGCCATCGACGCGGTGAACAGCGGCCAGTGCGTCCAGTTCTACCCGGAGGGCACGCTCACCCGGGACCCGGACCTGTGGCCGATGACCGGCAAGAGCGGCGTGGCCCGGGTCGCGCTGATGACCGGCGCGCCGGTGATCCCGGTGGCGCACTGGGGTGCGCACGAGATCATCCCGCCGTACGGCCGGGGTGCTTCCGGCAAGAGCCGGTTCAACCTCTTCCCGCGCCACCGGGTGACGGTGGCGGCCGGGCCGGCGGTGGACCTGAGCAAGTACCAGGGCCAGGAGCTGACCGCCCAGGTGCTCCGGGACGCCACCGAGGACATCATGCAGGCGATCACCGAGGTGCTGGCCGGGATCCGCGGCGAGGAGCCGCCGGCCGAGCGCTACGACATGCGCGCGGCGGCCCGGGACCGGGCCGCGGCGGCCGCCGCCGAGCGGCAGCGGGCCGCCGGCGCGCGCGAGAACGGGACCGAGGAGGCCGGCAAGTGACCCGATGTGCCGTGTTCGGAACGGGGTCCTGGGGGACCGCGTTCGCGATGGTGCTGGCCGACGCCGGCTGCGAGGTGACGCTCTGGGGGCGTCGTCAGGAGCTGGTGGACGCGATCCACACCACCCACGTCAACCCGGACTACCTGCCCGACGTCCCGCTGCCGCCCTCGATCCGGGCCACCACGGACCCGGCGGCGGCGCTGGCCGGGGCCGACTTCGCGGTGCTCGCGGTGCCGTCCCAGACGCTGCGCGAGAACCTGGCCGCCTGGGCCCCGCTGATCGAGCCGCAGACCGTGCTGGTGAGCCTGATGAAGGGCATCGAACTCGGCACCGCCAAGCGGATGAGCGAGGTCATCGCCGAGGTCGCCAAGGTCGGGGCGGAGCGGGTGGCGGTCGTCAGCGGCCCCAACCTGGCCCGGGAGATCGCCAACCGGCAGCCCGCCGCGAGCGTGGTGGCCTGCACCGACGAGGCGGTCGCCAAGCGCCTCCAGGCGGCCAGCCACACGCCCTACTTCCGCCCCTACACCAACACCGACGTGATCGGCTGCGAGCTGGGCGGCGCGGTGAAGAACGTGATCGGCCTCGCGGTCGGCATGGCCAACGGCATGGGGCTCGGCGACAACACCAAGGCGACGCTGATCACCCGGGGGCTGGCCGAGACCACCCGGCTCGGGCTGGCGCTCGGCGCCGACCCGCACACCTTCGCCGGCCTCGCCGGGATGGGTGACCTGGTGGCGACCTGCTCCTCGCCGCTGTCGCGCAACAACACCTTCGGCACCAACCTGGGCCGTGGGATGTCGCTCGCCGAGACCATCGCGGCCACCCGGCAGACCGCGGAGGGCGTCAAGTCCTGCGAGTCGGTGCTCGACCTGGCCCGGCGCAGCGGTGTCGACATGCCGATCGTCGAGGCCGTGGTGGACGTGGTGCACAACGGCCGCCCCACCCAGGAGGCGCTGCGGGCGCTGATGTCGCGTTCGGCCAAGTCCGAGCGGCACTGACACCGGCGCGCGCGGGCCGGGTGGCTGACTTTCCGCAAACACCTCGCACGGTAGTCTCAAACCCGATATGAGCATCGAACAGACCTCCCCGAATCCGTCCGCGAAGCCGCGCGTAGCGCTCGTCTTCGGTGGTCGCAGCTCCGAGCACGCCATCTCGGTGACCACCGCGGGCAGCGTGCTCAGGGCGATCGACCGCGAGAAGTACGACGTCCTGCCGATCGGTATCACCCATGAGGGCCGCTGGGCGCTGGTCAGTGACGATCCGGCCCGGATGGCCATCGTCGACGGCCGGCTGCCGGACGTCGCCCAGGTCGCCGAGGCGGTCGACGGCCAGGTCGCGCTGCCGACCGGGCCGGACAGCCGCGAGGTGGTCCTGAGCGAGCCGGGGGCGGCGCCCAAGGCGCTCGGCGAGGTGGACGTGGTCTTCCCGCTGCTGCACGGCCCCTGGGGTGAGGACGGCACCCTGCAGGGCCTGCTGGAGCTGTCCGGGGTGCCGTACGTCGGCAACGGCGTGCTCGCCAGCGCGGTGGGCATGGACAAGGAGTTCACCAAGCGGGTGCTGGCCTCGCACGGTCTGGGTGTCGGCTCGTACACCATCGTCCGGCCCCGGGAGTGGGAGAGCGAGGCCGGCCGCGCGGCCGTCCGCGAGCGGGTCGGGCAGCTCGGCCTGCCGCTGTTCGTCAAGCCCTGCCGGGCCGGCTCCAGCATCGGCATCACCAAGGTCAAGGACCTCGCCGACCTGGACGCCGCCATCGAGGAGGCCCGCCGGCACGACCCCAAGCTGATCATCGAGGCCGGGGTCTCCGGCCGCGAGATCGAGTGCGGGGTGCTGGAGTTCGAGGACGGCCCGCGGGCCAGCGTGCCGGCCGAGGTCCTGGTCGGCGGCGACTACGAGTTCTACGACTTCGAGGCCAAGTACATCGACTCCTCCGAGGTGCGCATCCCGGCCGAGCTCGGCGGGGCCGAGACGGCCGAGATCCGCCGTCAGGCGGTCGCCGCCTTCGAGGCGCTCGGCTGCGAGGGCCTGGCCCGGGTGGACTTCTTCCTGCTGGACGACGGCAGCTGGATGATCAACGAGGTCAACACCATGCCCGGCTTCACCCCGATCTCGGCCTACCCGAAGATGTGGGAGGCCACCGGCCTGCCGTACCCGGAGCTGATCGACCGGCTGCTGCGGGCGGCGCTGCGCCGCTCGACCGGTCTGCGCTAGACGCGTTCCGGGCGCACACGCGGCGGCGGGGCGGTCCGGGGGAGCTCCCGGAC
>NZ_JBHYYB010000143.1:0-16267 GCF_042752535.1 Kitasatospora sp. NPDC059327
CCGCCCGCACCGCCACCCCGCCCAGCGACGCGCGCACGCCCGACCCCGCTGTCGGGTCGGCGCGCGCGTGTCGCAGGGCGCGTGCTACTCCAGGCGGGTGCGGAGCAGGTCGATGACCTCGGCGGCCCGGTCGACCAGGTAGAAGTGGCCGCCGGGGAGGACGGTGAGGTCGAACGCGCCCGAGGTGTGGGCGGACCAGCGGCGGACCTCGTCGACCGCGGCCCGGGGGTCGCTGTCACCGAGCAGCGCGCTGATCGGCGAGGAGAGGACGGCGTCCGGACTGCCCCGGTAGCCGGCGACCGCGCGGTAGTCGCCGCGGACGGCGGGCAGGATCATCTCCAGCAGGTCCGGATCCGCCAGCATCCAGGCCTCCGTGCCGTTCAGGCGCTTGATGTCGGCGACGAGCTCCTCGTCGGTGGGATCGATCGGCACCCCGGCCGGCCCGGTCGGGGCGGAGCGGCCGCTGACGAGGAGCCGGGCGGGCGGGCGGCCGTCCCGTTCCAGGCGCAGCGCGACCTCGAACGCGACCAGGGCCCCCATGCTGTGGCCGAACAGGGTCAACGGGGCGTCGCTCCACGGGGCGAGGGCCGCCGTGATCTCCTCGGCGAGGTGTCGGATGTCGTCGACGACCGGTTCCAGGCGACGGTCCTGACGTCCGGGGTACTGCACCGCGACAACCTCGGCCCGCGGGCTCAGCGCGGTGGCGAGGGGACGGAAGAACGCCGCGGATCCTCCGGCGTGGGGGAAGCAGACAAGTCGGCGGGCGCCGGCCGGTGCCGGTTCGAAGCGCCGGCACCAGAGGCTGTCGAGGGTCTCGGGGAGTGTCATGCCGGGGAGGTTCCTTCCGGTGGGAGAGGTGGCGTGGGCGCGGCGAGGCGACGTGCTGCCGCGGGGTACGAGCGAGGGGTGATGAACGGAGGTCAAGTCGGCTCAGGAGGGCCGGTGGTGAACGAGCACCGATGTGTCATGCATGGCTGACGGTGGATCATCGCAAACCCGGCTCCCCACGATCAGTCAGAATTGGCTCGTTTCCGTGATCTGCGGTCGGCCATCCCCAGAAGCGGTTGTGGACGGTAGGGCGCCCCCATACATTCGCTTGAGTCATCCTCTTGATACTCAGCGCGACCGCCGGGGGCGTCCGGTCGCCGCTCCGGACGGCGCTCTGTCCCGGTGCCAGGAAACGAGGCCACTCGTGCAGTTCAGGATGCTCGGACCGCTTTCCGTCCAGGTGGACGGGCGTGAGTGCGCGGTGTCGGCACCGCGCCAGCGGGTGGTACTGGCGCTCCTGCTGATCAACGCCAACCACGTGGTGTCGGTGGACCGGATCGCGGCGGCGGTCTGGGACGGCGGACCGCCCCCAAGCGCGTCCGCGACCGTGCGCACCTATGTGATGAGGCTCCGTCAGGTCCTGGGGGCGGCCGCCGGGCGGCGGATCCGGACCCGGGCGCCGGGGTACCTGATCGAGCTGGCCGAGGACGAGACCGACCTCGGCCGCTTCACCGCGCACCGGGGTCGGGCCGCCGCGCACGTGCGGGCGGGCGAGCTGGAACGCGCGTCCGTCGAGTACGCGGCGGCGCTGGCGCTGTGGCGCGGCGACCCGCTGGTGGACCTCCCCTCGCGCGGCCTGCGGGACGTGGAGGGCCGCTACCTCCAGGAACTGCGCCTGCAGACCCTGGAATCGCGCCTGGACGCCGACCTCGCGCTGCGCCGGCACAACGAGATCCTGCCCGAGCTGTGGCGCGAGGTGCAGGAGAGCCCGCTGCGCGAGGCGCTGGTCAGTCGGTTGATGCTCGCGCTGTTCCGGGCCGGCCGGCAGTCGGAGGCGCTGAACCAGTTCCAGCTGACCCGGGCCGCGCTGATCGACCAGCTCGGGGCGGAGCCGGGCAGCGAACTGCGCGAGATGCAACGTCGGATCCTGGCCGCGGACGACCTGCTGGGCGGCGAGGGTGGCAGCTCCGCGGCGGACGGCCCACCGCCGTGGATCGGGCGCCGTCCCCGGCCCGCCCAACTGCCGGCCCGCACCGATGTGTTGGTCGGGCGGGAGCCGGAGCACGCGGACCTGGTCCGGCGGCTCACCGCCGACGCCCTGCCGTGCGGCACCGCCACGGTGACCGTGGTCACCGGCGCCGGCGGGGTCGGCAAGAGCGCGCTGGCCCTGCACGTGGCCCACGCCGTGCGGGAGCGCTTCGCCGACGGCCAGCTCTACGCCGACCTGAGCGGGTGGGACCGTCCGGTGGAGCCGATCGAGGTGCTCGGTCGATTCCTGGTGGACCTCGGAGTGCCCGAGGCGGAGGTGCCGGCCACCGAGGAGCAGGCCGCCCTGCTCTACCGCTCGATCACCGCCGACCGCCGGGTGCTGGTGGTGCTGGAGGACGCCCGGAGCGCCGCGCAGGTGCGCCCGCTGGTCCCCGGCTGCCCGGACAGCCGGACGCTGGTCACCAGCCGCGACCGGCTGGCCGACCTGGACGGCGCCCGGATCGTCACCCTCGCCGCGTTGGACGAGGCGGCCTCGCTGGACCTGCTCGGCTCGATCGTCGGCCGCCGGCCGCCGGAGGCGGATCCGCGCGCCGCCCGGGCGGTGGTGCGGTACTGCTCGGGCCTGCCGCTGGCGGTGCGCATCCTCGGGGCCCGCTACCTGGGACGGCCGCACTGGGACCTCGACACGCTGGCCCGGCGGCTGGCGGGAGCGCCCCGGCTGCTGGACGAGCTGAGGATCGGCGACCTCGGGGTGCGGGCCGGGCTGGAGGTCGGCTATCGCGCGCTGCGCGAGGGCGCGCAGCTGCCGCCCGAGCTGCCCGATCCGGCGGCGGCGCTGCGGCTGCTCGGCGCGGTGGGCGCGGAGGACGTGGACGCCACCGCGCTGGCCGCGCTGCTCGACTGCGCGCCGTCGGCGGCCGAAGCCGTCCTGGAAGCACTGGCCGACGCGCACCTGGTGCGGGCCCGCGACGGCGGCCGCTACCACCTGGACCACCTGCTGAGGGCCTACGCCCGGGAGCGGGCGCTCGCGGAGGATCCCCCCGAGCGGTGGGCGCAGGCGAAGTGCGGCGGCCCGGCCAGGCCGCACCGGCACGTCGTGAGCAGGCCGGCCGGCCCGGGCCGGCCGGATCTTCGGCCGGTCGGGTCCTGACGGCCCGCCGCCGGGCCGGACGCATTCGGTCCTCCGCCCCTTCGACCTCCCGACCCTTCGACCTTCCGACCCGATCCACTGAGGAGTCGCATGGCCCAGCAGGTGGCAGCCACCGACGAGCTGCTCGACTACATCCGTCAGGTCTCGCTGAGGGACGATCCGCTGCTCGCCGAGCTGCGCGCCGAGACGGCCGGCCTGCCGGCCGGCGAGGCGATGCAGGTGATGGCAGAGGAGGGGCAACTGCTGGCCCTTCTGGTGGGGTTGACCGGCGCGCGGTCGGTCCTGGAGATCGGCACGTTCACGGGGTACAGCACGCTCTGCATGGCCCGCGCCCTGCCGCCCGGCGGGGAGCTGGTGACCTGCGACATCACCGACCGCTGGCCAGCGATCGGCGCCGGGTACTGGGCGCGGGCCGGGGTGGCGGACCGGATCGAGCCGCGGATCGGCGACGCGGTGGAGACCCTGGCCAAGCTGACGGCGGAGCGCGGACCGGAGTCCTTCGACCTCGTCTTCATCGACGCCGACAAGGCCAACTATCCACGCTACTACGAGGATTCCCTCGCCCTGCTGCGGCCCGGCGGGTTGCTGGTGGTGGACAACACGCTCTTCTTCGGGCGGGTGGCGGACCCGTCCCACCGGGACGCGGACACCCTGGGCGTCCGGGAGCTGAACGCGGCGCTGCACACCGACGAACGGGTCGAGATCTCGCTGCTGGCGATGGCCGACGGGATCACGCTGGTCCGTAAGCGCCCGTAGCGCGCCGGCCTCGGCGACGCCCCGCGGGCGGCCCCCCGAACCACGGGGGCCGCCCGCGCGGGCCGCGCCGTCAGCCGGTGGCCGCCAGGTCGGTGGCGACCAGCTCGACCGTCGGTGAACCGGCCCGGGGGCCGGGCACCAGGTGCAGGAGCTGGACGTCCGCGGCCGAGGAGCCCCGGTCGGCCGCCGTCGTGCAGCCGCAGTCCGCCTCCTCGAAGCCGGCGAAACGGTAGGCGATCTCCATCATCCGGTTCCGGTCGGTGGCCCGGAAGTCGGCGGTCAGGTGGACCCCGGCCCGGGATGCCTGGCCGATCAGCCAGTCGAGGATGGTCGTCCCGGCGCCGAAGCCGACCACCCGGCAGGAGGTGGCCAGCAGCTTGAGGTGCCAGCTCCCGGCCCGTCGCTCGACCAGGAGCACGCCGACCGCGCCGTGCGGTCCGAAGCGGTCGGCCATGCTCGCCACCAGCACCTCGTGCCCGGGATCGGAGCGCAGCTCGCGCAGCCGCCGGTCCGAGTAGTGCACGCCGGTGGCGTTCATCTGGCTGGTGCGCAGCGTCAGTTCCTCCAGCCGGGCGATGTCCTCGGGGCTGGCCCGGTCGATCCGCATCACCAGCTCCAGCGAGCGCAGGAACTCCGTGTCGGGTGCGGTGGAGGCGGCCCGCTCGGCGTCCCGCCGGAAGCCCGCCTGGTACATCTCGCGCCGGCGGCGGGAGTCGGCGGTGCGGTGCGCGGGAGTGAACTCCGGGAGGTCGAGCAGGTCGGCGGCGCGTTCGGCCGGGTAGCAGCGCACCTCGGGCAGGTGGAAGGCCACCTCGGCCCGCTCGGCCGGTCGGTCGTCGACGAACGCGACGGTCCCCGGCGCGAAGTTCAGCCGGTCGGCGATCGCCCGCACCGACGCCGACTTGGTGCCCCAGCCGATCTGCGGCAGGACGAAGTACTCGGCCAGGCCGAGCTGTTCCAGCCGGGCCCAGGCCGGTTCGTGGTCGTTCTTGCTGGCCACCGACTGCAGGATGCCGCGGGCGTCCAGTTCGAGGACGACCTCGCGGATCTCCTCCGGCACCCTCACGTCGTCGCCCTCCGACAGGGTGCCCTGCCAGAGCGTGTCGTCCAGGTCCCAGACCAGGCACTTGACGGTCGCCCCGGTCGCCCCGGTCACCTCGGTCACCTCGGTCACCTCGGTCACCGCTCCTCCCTCCCGTACGAGGCCAGTACGTGTTCGGCCAGCAGTAGCCGGCACAGTTCGCTGCTGCCCTCGATGATCTCCATCAGCTTGGCGTCCCGGTAGGCGCGCGCCACCACCGTGCCGTCGCTCGCACCGGCCGAGGCCAGCACCTGCACCGCGGTGGCGGCCGCCCGGGCGGCCTGTTCGGCGCTCACCTGCTTGGCCAGGACGGTGGCGACCACCTGCTCGGCCGAGCCCGAGTCCCAGCAGCGCGAGGCGTGCTCGCAGATCCGGGTGGCGGTCCGCTCGGCCACCAGCAGGTCGGCCAGGTGGCCGGCCACCAGCTGGTGCTCCCCGATCGGGCGGCCGAACTGCTCCCGCCGGGCGGCGTGCCCGGCGGAGGCTCGCAGGCAGGCCCGCAGGATGCCGACGCAGCCCCAGGCCACCGACATCCGCCCGTAGGAGAGCGCGGTGGTCACCAGCAGCGGCAGCGGCAGGGCCGCGCCGCCCAGCAGGTTCCCGGCCGGGACCCGGACGCCCTCCAGCTCGATGTCGCAGTGGCCGGCGGCCCGGCAGCCCAGCGGGTCGGCGACCGGACGGATCCGGACCCCCGGGGTGTCGGTGGGCACCACGACGGCCGCCGCGCCGTCCTCGTAGCGGCCGAAGACCACCAGCAGGTCGGCGTAGCGGGCGGCGGTGATCCACTTCTTCCGTCCGTCCAGCACGAGACGGTCGCCGTCCGCCCGGACGGTGGTGGCCATCGCGGACAGGTCGCTGCCCGCGCCGGGCTCGCTGAACGCGACCGCCGCCAGCCGCCCGGAGGTCAGCCCGGGCAGCCAGGCGCGCTCCTGGTCCGGCAGCCCGAACCGCGCGACGGTCCAGCCGGCCATGCCCTGGGAGGTCTGCACGCTGCGCAGCGAGCTGCACAACGCGCCGGTACCGGCCGTCAGTTCGCCGTTCTGCAGGCTGCTCATGCCGAGTCCGCCGAAGCGCTGGGGCAGCTGGGCGCAGAGCAGTCCCTGCGCGCCGAGTTCCCGCAGCAGCGGCCGCGGGATCAGCCCGGCCAGGTCCCAGCCCTCGGCCCGGTCGCCGACCGCCGATTCGATCCGGGCCAGCGCCCGGGCGAGGTCGTCAGCCATCCTGGTTCCCGGCGGCCTGCCGCAGACGGGTGACCAGGGAGGTCATCACCGTGACCGTGCGGAAGTTGTCCAGCCGCAGGTCGGTACCGCGGATGCTGACGTCGAACGACTTCTCCAGGTGCACCACCAGCTCCATCGCGAAGAGCGAGGACTGACCGCCGTCCTTGAAGAGGTCGGTGTCGGGCTCCCAGGTGACGCGGGTGCGGCTCTCCAGGAAGCGCAGGATCTCCTGCTGGACGGTCTCGGTGTCCTCGACGGTCCGCTCGCTGCCGACGGTGCTCATCAGTTCTCCCTCTCGTAGGTGTAGAAGCCCGAGCCGCTCTTGCGGCCGAGCCGTCCCTCGCGGACCTTCTCCAGCAGCAGGTCGCAGGGCCGGCAGCTCTCGTCCCCGGTGCGTTCCCAGAGCACCCGGAGCGAGTCGACCAGGTTGTCGATGCCGATCAGGTCCGCGGTGCGCAGCGGTCCGGTGGGGTGGCCCAGGCAGCCCTGCATCAGCGCGTCGACCGCCTCCACGCTCGCGGTGCCGGCCTGCACCACCCGGGCCGCCGTGTTGATCATCGGGTGCAGGACCCGGCTGGTGACGAAGCCCGGGGAGTCGTTCACCACCACGCTCTGCCGGCCGAGTTCGTCCAGCAGCTCGCGCACCGCGGCCATCGCGGCCTCCCCGGTGCGGGGGCCGCGCACCACCTCGACCGTCCGGATCAGGCTGGGCGGGTTCATGAAGTGGGTGCCGAGCAGCTCGGCCGGCCGGGCGACGGCGTCGGCCAGCTCGTCGATCGGGATCGACGAGGTGTTCGAGATCAGCGGCGTGCCGGGGAGCACAGCCGCGGACACCTCCTTGAGCAGCGCGGCCTTCAGCCCGGCGTTCTCCGTGACGGCCTCGATCACCGCCCGCGCCCCGGCCTGCTCCGGGAGCGAGTCGGTCGTGCGCAGCTCGCCGGCCTCGACACCGGCCGGCAGCCGGCCCATCAGTTCGGCCAGCCGCAGACCCCGGGCGATGTCCTCCTCGGCGCGGACCAACTGCCGCGGATCGGTGTCGACCAGCGTCACGGGGACGCCGTGGCCCAGAGCCAGCGTGCTGATGCCGGTGCCCATCACGCCGGCCCCCAGGATCACCAGCCCGGCCGGTCGCGGCGGTGCGGTGTCGTTCATGCTTCCTCCCCATCGTCGTGCCCGGTCCCGCGCAGGACGGCGCTCAGCCACTCCCGCACGGTGTTCGCGGTGGTCTCCACGTGTTCCTCCATCAGTGACCAGTGGTCCCCCGGGACGTCGGCGACGGTGTGCGCGCCGGGCCAGGAGGAGCGCCAGTCGACGGTGCTGCCGGGGGCCGGCTCGGCCAGCGGGCTGGAGGCCCGCACCAGCAGGACCGGCGCGCCGATCGCCGGCGGCCGCCAGCCCTCCAGGAGCTGGAAGTAGCGGCCCATCGCGGTCAGTCGGGTGTCGTCCAGCGGCGCGGCCCGGTCCTCGCGTGCGAACATGCCGCTGACCAGGACGTCGTTGAACTGGGTCATCGCCCGGTCGCCGGACAGGTAGGTGTCCAGCAGCACCACGGCCGCCGCCGGGGTGCCGAGCTGCTCCAGCCGGACCGCCGCCGCGTGCGCGAGGGTGCCGCCGGAGGAGGAGCCGACCAGGACCAGCGGCCGGCCCTCCGCGCCCTCGCGCACGGTCCGGGCCTGGAAGTCGATCAGCGCGGAGAACTCCTCCGGCAGCGGCTCCCCGGGGGCGAAGCCCGGGGCGTCCAGCGCGCTGACGCCGTAGTGGCCGCGGAAGTGCGTGCCGAAGCGGGCGTACTGGTGGGCGCCGCCGAGCGCCACGATCGAACCGAAGCAGACCAGTTGCGCCCGCCCGGTGTCCTCCCGCGGCGGCTCGACCAGGTCGAGCAGCACCGGACGGTCGGCCGCCGCCAGCAGGTCCGGGCCGGTGGCGCGGGACGGACGCAGCGCGGACGCCAGTCCGAGGAGCCGGATGCCGGTGTCGATCCGGCCGAGCTCGCAGGCGCGCCGGAACAGCGTGCCGACCGGTTCGGCGTCGCTCGCGCCCGGCGCGCCGCCCGGGTGCCGAGCCCGGTCGGCGGCGGGGTCGGACGGCGAGACCGTCGGGGCCAGGTCGGTGAGCAGCCGGTCGGCCAGCCGGGCCGGGGTGCCGGTGTCGAAGACCAGGGTGGGCCGCAGCGGCAGCCCGGTCGCGCCGGCCAGCCGGTTGCGCAGCTCGACCGCGGTGAGCGAGTCGAAGCCCTGCGCCAGGAAGGCGGTGTCCATCACCACGTTCTCCGCGTCGGCGTGGCCCAGCACCTCGGCGGCCTGCCGGCGCACCAGCTCCGTCAGCAGGGCGGCCCGGTCCGCCGCGTCGGCGCCGGCCAGTCGCAGCCGCAGCGCCGCGCCCGCCTCGGCGGCGTCCCGCGCGGGCCCGCCGGGGTGACGGCCCGGGGAACGGGGCGTCCGCCGCACCAGCGCGCGCAGCAGATGGGGGACGGGGGCGTCGGCCAGCGCGGTGAGGTCGAGGCGGATCGGCACCAGGGTGGTGGTGTCCGTCCCGAGCGCGGCGTCGAACAGTGCCAGCCCCTCGGCACTGGACAGCGCCGAGGCGCCGCCGCGGCCGATCCTGCGCAGATCGGCCTCGGCCAGGGTGCCGGTCAGGGCGCTGCGCCGCTCCCACAGGCCCCAGGCCAGCGACAGTGCCGGCCGGTGCTCGCGACGGCGCAGCGCCATCAGGGCGTCCAGGCCCGCGTTGGCCGCGGCGTAGGACGCCTGGCCCGGGCTGCCGAACACACCGGCGGCGGAGCTGAAGGCCACGAAGGCGGTCAGGTCGGCCTCGGCGGTCAGCTCGTGCAGCAGCCAGGCACCGGCCAGCTTCGGGGCCAGCACGGTGGCCAGCCGTGCGGCGGTCAGTGACTCCAGCACGCCGTCGTCCAGGACGGCGGCGGTGTGCACCACGGCGCGCAGCGGGTGCGCCGGGGGGATCGCGGCCAGGGCGCGCGTGAGGTCCTGGCGGTCCGTCACGTCGCAGGCGGTGAAGGTGACCTGGGCCCCCGCCGCGGTGAGCTCGGCGGTCAGGTCGGCGGCGCCGGGGCCGTCCGGACCGCGTCGGCCGAGCAGCAGGAGGTGCCGCACGCCGTGTTCGGCGGTCAGGTGGCGGGCCAGCAGACCGGCCAGGGTGCCGCCGGCGCCGGTGATCAGCACGGTGCCGTCCGGGTCGAAGGCGGCGGCGGGTGCGGCCGCCGCGGTGGGCGTGGATCCCTCCGGTTCGTCGCGGGTGGATTCGGTGCTCCCGGGCTCCGTGCTCCTGGGCGCCGCGCCCGTGTCTTCCGTGCTCGTGTTCTCCGCGCCTGTGCTCTCCGCGCCTGTGCTCCCCGTGCTCGCGGGTTCGGCGGGCCTGGCGAGCCGCGCCGCGTACAGCACGCCGTCGCGGACGGCGAGTTGCGGCTCGCCGTCGGGCAGGGCGAGCGCCGGGAGTGCCAGCGCGGTGCCCTCCGGACCGTCGGTGTCCAGCAGGACGAACCAGCCAGGGTGCTCCAGCTGGGCGGTGCGCAGCAGCCCCCAGACCGCCGCGCCGGCCACGTCCACCGGCTCGTCGCCGAGGTCCACCGCGCCCCGGGTCACCACGACCACCGGCGCGTCGGCCGTCGGGGCGGCCAGGTGCTCCTGGAGGGCGGCGAGCACGGCCGCCGTGGCCTTGAGGGCGTGGGCGGCGGGGTCGGCGGCGCCGTCCGGCGCGGGGCAGGGGAGCAGCAGCAGTCGGGGCGCGTCGCCGGATTCGGCGGCGGGCGGCAGCAGGTCCCCGTCCGGTCGCAGCGCGGCCCAGCCCGGTGCGGCGTCGGCCGGGGCGGGCAGCCTGGTCCAGTCGAGCCGGAACATCGACCGCGCGGACGGGCGCAGCGGGCCGAGGGCGGCGGCGCGCAGGACCAGCGAGCCGACCTCGGCCACCGGCCGGTCGTGGCGGTCGGTGATCCGCAGGCCGACGCGGTCCGCGCCGTCCGGGCGCATCCGCACCCGGAGCACCTGGTCCCGGCTGGGGCCGAGGGTGACCCGCTGCCAGCTGAACGGCAGCGGGACACCGGCCGTTCCGCTCCCGGGGCCGGAGTCGCCCCCGGCGGTGTCCCGGGGGCGCACGCCGACGCTCTGCAGGGCGGCGTCCAGCAGCGCCGGGTGCAGGGTGAAGCCCGTCTCCGGGGCGACCTGCTCGGGCAGCGCGACCTCGGCGAACACCTCCTCGCCGCGCCGCCAGACCGCCCGCAGGCCCCGGAACGCCGGCCCGTAGTCGATCCCGCGGGCCCGGAAGCCCGCGTAGCAGTCGGCCGGGTCGACGGGCACCGCGCCGGCCGGCGGCCAGCTCCCACCCGCGGCGTCGGACGCTTCCCTCGGGCCGTCGCCGTCGCCGTCGCCGTCGCCGTCGCCATCGGCCGGGCCGAGCAGACCGCTCGCGTGCAGGGACCACGGTTCGTCCGGCTCGCCGCCCTCCTCGCGGGAGTGCAGTTCGACGACGCGCTCGCCCCGACCGTCCGCGTCGCCGACGGTCAGCCGCAGCTGGACCGCGGTGTCGGGCCCGAGCACCAGCGGCGCGGCGAGCGTGAGGTCCAGCACGCGCGGGCTGCCCAGCCGGGCGCCGACCGTGGCCGCCAGCTCCAGGTGGGCCACACCGGGCAGCAGGACGGTCCCCGCGACCGCGTGGTCGGCCAGCCACGGGTGGGTGGCCAGGGAGAGCCGGCCGGTGCAGACCAGCCCTCCGCTGTGCGGCAGTTCGACCAGGGAGGTCAGCAGCGGGTGCCCCAACGGGCTCTGCCCGGCCGAGACCGGGTCGCCGACGGCCGCCGGCGCGTCCAGCCAGTACCGCTGCCGCTGGAACGGGTAGGTGGGCAGCGCGAGCGGGTCGGCGGGGGCGTCGGCGACCACCGGCCGCCAGTCCACCGGGAGCCCTCGGACGTGCGCCTCGGCGAGGGCGTGGAGCAGCCGCCGCTGTCCGCCGTCCTCGCGGTGCAGCGTGCCGAGCACCACGGTCGGCCCCGAACCGGCGCCGCCCTCGGCCTCGGCCTCCGCGGCGGTGGCCTCGATGCCGAAGGTGAGGGTCGGGTGCGGGCTGATCTCCAGGAAGGTCCGGTGCCCCTCGGCCAGCAACTGCCGGACGGCCCGGTGGAACCGTACGGTCCCGCGCAGGTTGCGGAACCAGTAGTCGGGCGTCAACGCGTGCGCGGCGACCCGGCCCACCTCCACGGTGGAGATCATCGGCACACCGCCCGCCAGCGGGGTGATGCCGGCCAGCGCCGCCTGCAGGCCCGCGCGCAGACCGTCCACGGCCGCCGAGTGCGCCGCGTACTCCGCGGGCAGCCGCCAGCACGGCACGCCGTCCTCGGCCAGCTCCGCCAGCAGGGCGGCCACCTGCCCGCCGTCCCCGGCGACCACCACCACCCGGGGGCCGTTGACCGCCGCGACCTCCACCGTCGGCCGGGTGACCAGCCGCCCGGCCAGTTCCTCCGGCGCCAGCAGCACGGTGGCCATCGCGCTGCCGCCGCCGAGACCGGCCAGGGCCCGACCGCGCAGCGCGACGACCTTGGCCGCGTCCTCCAGCGACAGCAGGCCCGCCACACAGGCCGCCGCCACCTCGCCCTGGCCGTGCCCGACCACCGCGGCCGGGCGCACCCCGTGCGCCGACCAGAGCGCGGCCAGCGAGACCAGCACCGAGAACAGCACCGGCTGCGCGACCTCCACCCGGTCCAACGGGTCGCCGGCGCGCAGCAGTTCGCCGGGCGAGAAGTCCACGTACGCGCTCAGCGCCTTCTCGCAGTCGGCCATCCGTTCGGCGAACACCGGCGAACTGTCGAGCAGCCCGGCCGCCATGCCCGGCCACTGAGCGCCCAGGCCGGGGAAGACGAAGACCGGCCCGGGGGACCGCCGCGACGCACTGCCGCGGACCACCCGGGGGTCGGCCCGGTCCTCGGCCAGCGCCGCCAGCGCGCCGAGGAGGTCCGCGCTCCCCTCGCCGACCAGCACCGCCCGCTCGGCGAACCGGCTGCGCCCGAGCGTCAGCGCCCGCGCGACCGCCTGCGGGTCGGCCGGCGGCGCGTCGGACAGCCGCGCGTGCAGCCGGGCCGCCTGGGCCCGCAGCGCCTCCGGGGTCCGCGCCGACAGCGGCCAGCCCGCCGGCCGCCCGGACGGCGCGGCCGGTCCGGTGGCGGGCGCCGGCGGCGCGGCCTCCAGGATCAGGTGCGCGTTGGTGCCGCTCGCCCCGAACGAGGAGACCCCCGCGCGGCGCGGCCGGCCGGTCCGGGGCCAGTCCCGGGCCTCGGCCAGCAGCTCGACCGCGCCGTCGCTCCACTCCACCTGGGCCGTGGGGCGGTCCAGGTGCAGGCTGCGGGGCAGCCGGCCGTGGGTCATCGCCAGCACCGTCTTGATCACCCCGCCGACGCCGGCCGCGGCCTGGGTGTGGCTGAGGTTGGACTTCAGCGAGCCCAGCAGCAGCGGCCGGTCCGCCGGGCGGTCCTGCCCGTAGGTGGCCAGCAGCGCCTGGGCCTCGATCGGGTCGCCGAGCCGGGTGCCGGTGCCGTGCGCCTCGACCGCGTCCACCTCGGCCGCCGTCAGACCCGCGTCGGCCAGCGCCGCCCGGATCACCCGCTGCTGGGAGGGGCCGTTGGGCGCGGCGATGCCGTTGCTGGCACCGTCCTGGTTGACCGCCGAGCCGCGCACCACGGCCAGCACCGGATGGCCGAGCCGCCGGGCGTCGGAGAGCCGTTCCAGCAGCACCAGCCCCACGCCCTCGCCGAAGCCGGCGCCGTCCGCCGCGTCCGCGAAGGGCTTGCACCGGCCGTCCGGGGCCAGGCCCCGCTGGCGGCTGAAACCGACGTACAGGCCCGGCGTGGACATCACCGTCACCCCGCCCGCCAGCGCCAGGCCGATCTCACCGGCCCGCAGCGCCTGGCAGGCCAGGTGGATCGCCACCAGCGAGGACGAGCAGGCGGTGTCCAGGGTCACCGCCGGGCCCTCCAGGCCCAGCGTGTACGCGATCCGGCCGGAGGCGATGCTCGGCACGCTGCCGGTTCCCAGGAAGCCCTCCAGCTCGGCCGGGACGCTGGGCAGCCGGGCCGCGTACTCGTTGTACATCACGCCCGTGTAGACGCCGGTGGCACTGCCGCGCAGGCTGTGCGGGTCGATGCCGGCCCGCTCGACCGCCTCCCAGGAGGTCTCCAGGAGCAGGCGCTGCTGAGGGTCCATGGCCAGCGCCTCGCGCGGGCTGATCCCGAAGAAGCCGGGGTCGAACGCGGTCGCGTCGTGCAGGAAGCCCCCCTCCCGGGTGTAGAAGGTGCCGGGGGTGTCGGGGTCGGCGTCGAAGAGCCCCTCGATGTCCCAGCCGCGGTCGGTGGGGAAGCCGGAGACCGCGTCGCGCTCGGCGAGCAGCAGCTCCCACAGGTCCTCCGGCCCGCGCACCCCGCCGGGGTAGCGGCAGGCCATCGCGACGATCGCGATCGGCTCGCCGGCCCGGTCGGTCAGCCGCCGGTTCTCCTCGCGCAGCCGTTCGTTGGCGAGCAGGGCTGCGCGCAGGGCCTCGACCACCTCGTCGGTCTGCATGGTCTTCCGCTCCCTTTCGGACGTCGGCCGCGGGTCGGCCGGTGGTACGGGTGTCGGCGGGACCGCCGCCGCGGGGCCGTCAGGCACGGTCGCCGTCCATCGCGAGGCGGACCAGGTCGGTGACGTCCATGGCACGGATCGCCTCCTGCTGTCCGGGATCCCCGCCGGCCGCGACCCCGTCGGCAGGGTCGGTGGTGGCGGTGGTGGCGGTGGCCGGGTCGGGCTCGGCCGGCGCAGGCTCGGCCAGCGCCAGCAGGCTGTCCAGCAGCCCGGCCGAGCGCAGCCGCTCCAGCGGGACGGCGGCCAGCAACCGGCGGACGTCGGCGTCCCCGCCGGCCGGGACGACGGCCCCGGCCGGCGCCGGGACGGCGGGCAGCAGCCGCTCGGCCAGGTGGTCGGCCACCGCGGCCGGGCTCGGGTGGTCGAACACCAGCGTGGCGGGCAGCCGCAGGCCGCTGGCCGCGTTCAGCCGGTTGCGCAGCTCCACCGCCATCAGCGAGTCGAAGCCGACCTCCTTGAACGCCCGGTCCGGGTCGACCGCCTGCGGACCGTCGTGGCCCAGCACCTCGGCGACCCGGGCCCGGACCAGCTCGACGAGGGCGGTCAGACGCTCCTCGGCGCCCATCGCGGCCAGCCGGCGCCGGAGCGAACCGGACTCGGCCGCGTCGTCGCCGGCGGCGATCCGCCGGGGCAGCGCGCGCACCAGCGCGCGGAACAGCGCGGGGACGTCGGCCGCGCCGGTCCGTGCCCGCAGCTTCCCGAGGTCCAGCTTGACCGGCAGCAGCAGCGCCCGGGCCGAGCCGAGCGCGGTGTCGAACAGCGACAGGCCCTCCTCGGCGGAGATCGCCGCCACCCCGCCCCGGTCGAGCCGGCGCAGGTCCGTCTCGTCCAGCCGGCCGGTCAGGGCGCTGCGGGGCTCCCACAGGCCCCAGGCGAGCGACTGCCCGGCCAGTCCGGCGGCCCGGCGCTGCTGCGCCAGGGCGTCCAGGAAGGCGTTGGCCGCCGCGTAGCTGCCCTGGCCGGCGCTGCCGACCGTGCCGGAGGCCGAGGAGAAGAGGACGAACGCGGACAGCTCCAGGTCGCGGGTCAGCTCGTGCAGGTGGAGCGCCGCGTCGACCTTCGGCCGCAGCACCGGGTCGATCCGCTCCGGGGTCAGCGACTCGACGACGCCGTCGTCCAGCACGCCGGCCGAGTGCACCACGGCGGTCAGCGGGTGCTCGGGCGAGACGCCCGCGAGCAGCTCGGCCACCGCGGCGCGCTCGCCGAGGTCGCAGGCCGCCACCGAGGCCCGCGCACCGAGTTCGGCCAGTTCGGCCGCCAGCGCCACCGTCGCCGGGTCGTCCGTGCCCCGCCGGCTCGCCAGCAGCAGGTGCCGCACACCGTGCGCGGTCACCAGGTGCCGGGCGACCAGCGAACCGAGCACCCCGCCCGCGCCGGTCACCAGGACGGTGCCGCCCTCGGCGGGAGCGAAGGCCGCGGGTTCGGCCGCCGGCACGCGGGTCAGCCGGGCGGCCAGCACGGTGCCCCGGCGCAGCGCCAGTTGGGGCTCGTGGCCGGCGGCGAGCGCGGGCAGCAGGGCGGGCAGCGCGGCCGGGTCGTCGGTGTCGACCAGCACGAAACGGTCCGGGTGCTCGGACTGCGCCGAGCGGACCAGTCCGCGTACCGCCGCCGCCGCGAGGTCGGCGACGCCCTCGGCCTCGTCGACCGCGACGGCGGCCCGGGTGGCCAGCACCAGGGTCGCCTCGGCGCGGTCCTCGTCCGCCAGCCAGGCCTGGAGCAGCCGCAGGGTGTCGGCCAGCGCGGTGCGGACGGCCGCCGGGTCCTGTCCCGCCGACGCGCAGTGCACCAGAACACCCGCGGGCGCCGCGGCGGCCGACGGCAGTGCCGCGCCCAGCTCGACCGCCGCCCAGTCCGCGGCCGGCGCGGTGGCCGGCTCCAGGGCGACCTGCTGCCAGTCCAGTTGGAAGAGCGAGTCGCCGGCCGGTCGCGCGGCGCGCAGCGCGGCCAGCTCGACCGGGCGGATCACCAGCGACTCTACCGAGGCCACCGGTCGGCCGGCCGGGTCCGCCACCGTGATCGCCACCGAGCCGGTCGCGTCGTAGGAGAGCCTCACCCGCAGCACGGTGGCGCCCGTCGCGTACAGCCGCACGCCGGTCCAGGCGAACGGCAGCCGTGCCGTGCCCGGCTCCTCCCGCTGGTCGGCGCCGTCCTTCGGCACCAGCCACAGGCCGTGCAGCGCGGCGTCCAGCAGGGCCGGGTGCAGGCCGAACGCGGCCGCCTGGCCGTGCTGGTCCTGGGGCAGCCGCACCTCGGTCCAGACCTCGTCCCCGCGTCGCCAGGCGGCGGTCAGGCCCTGGAAGGCGGGGCCGTAGCCGTAGCCGAACGACGCGAAGCGCTCGTACAGGCCGTCCACCGGGACGGGCTCCGCACCGGGTGGTGGCCAGGTGGTCAGGTCGTGGTGGGGGGTGGTGGTCGGTGGTGGGGTGGTGAGGGTGCCGGTGGCGTGGAGGGTCCAGGTGGTGGTGTG
>NZ_JBHYYB010000144.1:0-15845 GCF_042752535.1 Kitasatospora sp. NPDC059327
TCGAGGACCTGGGCCGGGCTGGACGGCGCCTGCGGGGGCGGTGATCGGTCGGGTGAACCCGGTGTTCTTCAAGATCCCCGACAGCATCAGGTACTCAACTTGACGTTTAACGTCGGGCTTCGAACAAGCGAGGCTGGTGGTCACTCGTTCGGGTGTTGCCGGGACGGCGGTGCGGCCTTCGCGTGATCCTGAACTCGACCAAGAGGTACAGGACTTGATGTGAAGGCCGCAGTGATGAGTGTGGTGCAGCAAGGTGTTCGGGGTGAGCCGTTCGCGGAACTGTCACGCTTCCGGGGGGTCTTCTACGACTGCCTGACCGGGCGACGCGACGCGCTGTTCGAGCTGACCGACGCGGTGCTGTGCAGCGACGGGCCGGTCAGGACGTTGGTGGACCTGGCGCTGGCGCCCGAGCACCGGCGCGGGCACGGAGCCCTGTACGGTGCGCTGAACCGGGGCCGGGTGGACGTCGAACGGCTGCGGTCGGTGCTGGCCGGCCTGCCGTTGCCTCGGGCCGCCGACGGCCGCCTGGTGCTCGCGGTGGACGTCTCGCCGTGGCTGCGGCCGGACGCGGAGACCTGCCCGGACCGCTCGTTCTGCCACACCTTCGGCCGTGGCGACGCCAAGCACCAGATGATCCCGGGCTGGCCGTACTCGTTCGTGGTCGCGCTGGAGACCGGGCGGACGTCGTGGACGGCGGTGCTGGACGCGGTGAGGCTGGAGCCCGGCGCGGACGTCGCGGCCGTCACCGCCGCCCAACTCCGCGACGTGGTGGTCCGGTTGATCGGAGCGGGGCAGTGGACGGCCGGCGATCCGGAGGTGCTGGTGGTGATGGACGCCGGCTACGACGCCCCGCGCATCGCGCACCTGCTCGGCGACCTGCCGGTGCAGGTCCTCGGCCGGCTCCGCTCGGACCGGGTGATGCGCCGCCCGGCGCCCAGCCGCGCGGAGTTCGCACCGCGAACCCGGCCGGTGGCCGGCCGCCCAAGCACGGCGGCGAGTTCGTCTTCGGCGACCCCGCCACATGGGGCGAGGAGCAGGCGGTCACCACCACCACGACCCACCGTTACGGCACCGCCGTCGCCCGGGCCTGGGACCGGCTGCACCCGAGGCTGACCCGCCGGGCGGCCTGGCTGGAGCACGACGGTGAACTGCCGCTCCTCGAAGGTACGGTGATCCGGCTATCGGTCGAGAAGCTGCCCAGCGGCAGGGTGAACCGGCCGGTCTGGCTCTGGTGGTCGCGCACCGGCGCCACCGAGGCCGACGTCGACCGCTGCTGGCAGTCGTTCCTCCGCCGCTTCGACCTGGAGCACACCTTCCGCCTGCTCAAGCAGACCCTCGGATGGACCCGGCCCCGCCTGCGAGACTCCGAGGCGGCCGATCGCTGGACGCGGCTGGTCATCGCCGCGCACACCCAGCTCCGTCTCGCCCGCCCGCTCGTCGCCGACCTCCGCCACCCCTGGGAGAAGCCGGCGGAACCGAACAAGCTCACCCCCGCCCGTGTCCGGCGCGGGTTCCGGAACCTGCACACGAAGGCCCCCTCGCCAGCGCGTGCGCCAAAACCCAGCCGCCCCGGACCGGGCCGGCCGCCCGGTCTCAAGAACCAGCGGCCCGCCGCCCGCTACGAGGTGGGCAGAGTCCTGGCCACCGGCGAGGCGTACGCCCGACCCGCCCACCACCAAAGGGCACCAAACCCCGACGAACCACGCAGGCCGCGGCGAGACAACTCGACTGAGTCTGGGGCCGCTTCTTTCGGTGTCACAGCGATCGGGCAAGCTACGGGTCCATGATCGAGCCCCCACGCATCGGTGTCCGTCCGGTGATCGCGCCCGTGGCCGAGTCCTGGCACCTCATCGACGGTTGGCTGGCGAAGCACGCACCGGCCAGCCAGGCCTCGCTCCGCCCGCCAGCATCGCCCGAGGCGATCGACCGGACCGAGGAGCAGCTCGGCTTCACACTCCCCGCTGATTTGCGCGAGTCGCTGCAATGCCACGACGGGGACAGCTCCTACCTGGGTGTTCTTCCCTGCGGCCCTCTGTACTCCACCGAGAGGATCGTGGAGATCCGCGACATGCGGATGAGCATCTGGGATGCCGATGACCCGGACCAGCACGACGAACCGTGGTGGGGGACTCTGTGGGTGCCGTTTGCAGGAAGCGATGGAGATGAGCACTTCATCGACGCGGGACCCGGTCTGTGGCACGACCACCTTGGGCGCGCCGCCCACGACGACTCCGCTTGCTTCGTCGGCTGGCCGAGCCTGGCAGCCTGGCTCCACTGCGTCGCGCAGGCGATGCTGCACCACGACAACCGCAGCCGTCTGGAGCCGGTCCACCAGCCGATGCTGCCCGGCGACGGAACAGTCAGCTGGTAGATCGGCATGCAAGCTGGTTAAACGTCAAGCTCAAGGAAATCGGGCTGCGTGTGGGCGGCAGCGGCGGGCAGCATGGCGGCATGCCGGATCTGCTGTGGGACAACGTCAAGGACTTCTTCGACCCTGACCTGATGGGCGCTCTGCCGGATGTCTGTGTGGAAGGCGCTTCGGTCGAGGACTGGCAGGCGGTGTTTGACCTGGTCCGGTCGTGCGGCTGGGGATGGGAGTACTGGGAAGGCGACGTCCTGGTGCCGTTGCCCTCTGCGGAAGCGGTGCTGTCGCGTCCCGCCGAAGCGGACACGGCCATGCTGCGGGTGTGGCCTGCTGAGGACGTGCTGGTGAACTTCTGGCCGATGTCGTCGGGCGAGATCGATTTCGACGTCGACCTTCGCGAGCTTCAGGGCCAGGAGGGGGTGGACATCCTGTGCGGCTTCATGGGCTCGATCGGGCGCCGGCTGGGCAAGCCCGTGCGGATGACTACGGGAGGCGACTGGGGAAACCCGGTGCTCGGGTTCGAACCAGCCGCCGACCGTGTGGTGCTGCTGGCAGATCCCCGTGGAGTTCAACTGTCGGTTGCTGCGGGCCGGGACTCGTAGAGGGTGCCGTCGCGGAGCATGGCGAACAGGACGTCGGTCCGGCGTCTGGCCAGGCAGAGGAGTGCCTGGGTGTGCCGTTTGCCCTGGCCGATCTTCTTGTCGTAGTAGGCGCGGGAGGCCGGGTCGCTGAGTGAGGCGAATGCGGCCAGGAAGAACGCCCGTTTCAGCTGCTTGTTGCCGCGGCGGGACGGTTGTTCGCCGCGTATGGAGGAGCCGGAACTGCGGGTTGCGGGGGCGAGGCCGGCGTAGGAGGCGAGGTGGGCGGCGGTCGGGAACGCGCTGGCGTCGCCGACGTCGATCAGGACCCGGGCGCCGGTCCTGGTGCCGATGCCGGGCATCGAGGTCAGGATCTTGGACAGCGGATGGTCGTCCAGCAGTTCCTGGATCCTCTTCTCCAGGACTTTGCGCTGGTCCAGGACGGCCCGCAGGAAGCCGGCCAGGCTCGGCACGATCAGCGCGGCCGCCTCGGTGCCCGGGACGATCACGGTCTGCTCGTTGAGCGCGGTGAGGAGGTCCTCGACGAGACGCTCGAACATGCGCGGGGCCAACGGCCGGGCGACGCTCTGCAGGCGGCGGCGTCCGGCCTTGCGCAGGGCGGCCGGCGAGCCGAACCTCTCCAGCAGTGCCAGCACCGCCGGGTGGTCGATCCGCGGCCCCAGAACGCGCTCCAGGTGCGGGTGGATCTGGGTGAGCAGGCCGCGCAGGCGGTTGGCGACGCGGGTGGCCTCACCGGCGAGGTCGTCGTCGAAGCCGACGATCATCTCCAGCTCGGCGACGGTCTCGTCGGTGAGCTCGATGCCGCGCAGGGTGTGCGGCATGGTGCGGGCGGCATCCGCGATGACCGCGGCGTCGCGGGCGTCGGTCTTGGCCTCGCCAGGGTAGAGGTCGGCGATGCGGCGCATCGTCAGGCCGGGCAGGTAGGCGACACGGCAGCCGGCGTCCCGCGCGACCGCCAGCGGTAGGGCGCCGATGGAGGCGGGCTGGTCCACCACGACCAGGACGGTTCCGTGCTTGGCGGTGAGCTTGTCGAGGACGGCCCGCAGCTTGGGCTCGCTGTTCGGCAGCCGCTTGTCGAAGACCCGCTTGCCGGCCCGGGTCACGGCGGTTCCGTGGTGCTCGCCCTTGCCGACGTCCAAGCCCAGGAAGACGTCCACATCGCCGGTGTCGATCACGCTGGTCCCTTACGAGGTCGTGCTGTCCCGGCCTCGTTGGCGTGGCACCAGTCGCCGGCATCCACGTTACGAAGAGCCTCCCAGCACGCTGGTGGTCCTGCCTCTATCAGCGGTCTACCGATGCCTCCGGCGCGGTGACACCACCCCCCGGATCATGCGAACTACAGGGGGGACAGTCATGCCGGACCGGAGGCCGGGAGCCCCGTTGCGGGGCCACGAAGAAGGTAACGGGGGGCGGTGCTCCTCCTGCGGGGACGGACGCCACCTTGGCCAGGCCAGCGCGCTCGACGGACCTGCGCACGGATGCCCTGCACGATCGCGTCCGCGCACCGCTCCAGGCCGCGCCCCGGGTGGCCGCCGGTGACCCGGTGCGCCCAGGTGCTGATCGGCGGGGCCGGGGCGGTTCGGTGGACGAGGAGCGCGGGTCAGGTGTGCCGGACGTCGCGGGCCGTCCCGCCGTGGGCACTCAGCAGGTCCGCGTGCCGGGGCCGGCACCGCCGTCCCGGCGCGGCGGCGTGCGTGGTGGCGCCGGCGCGTGGACGGGGTCCGGCTTGATCGGCCGCCACCGCGCGGGTCCCGACAGCTGGGCCCTCGGGGACTGGGCGGCGCAGGTGGCCGGTGTGACATGGCGAGGTCACCCGTTGGCGCGGCGCCTCGGGGTGTGGCGCCAGGCAAACCCGCTCGGGGACGACGCGCGGGCCCTGATCGATCAGATCATTCGGAAGGGGCGCAAGACCTCCAGCCCGCGGGACTGGGCGTTGCTGTTCGGCCCCGACTACCTGCCGGGCCGTCAGGGGCAGTACGCCACGGTTGAGGAGCTCGACGCGGCGGCCGGGGCCGACCCCGGCCCGGGTCACGAGGCGCCCGATACGAAGTGACCACACAGAAGCGCCCTGCCGGATTCTGAACTCCATCGCATCCCCTGAGCTGGGTGTTGCGACGATCACTAGAACAGAGGCCCGGAGCCGGGCGCTTCCGCGTCACGGACCCCGACCAGAAGGACGCCGCCTGACGTCCACCGGGATGGACGACACCTGGGCGTCGCCGTTGTGGGTTCTCGCCCGGTCGGCCCACCTTCGTACGGTCCCGCGGGTTTGCTCCGCGCCAGGTGATGGGGATGCAACGCCAGTACGGCGAAGGGCCGGCTCCCCCTGCTTCGGACGGGGGGAGCCGGCCCTTCGTGGAGCTGTCAGAGCAGGCCCCGGCGCAGGCCCTCCGTGAAGGCGAGCCACTCGGCCGCGGTGAATCGCAGTTCGGGCCGGTCGGGGCGCTTGGAGTCGAAGACGGCGACGCCGCCGCCCTCAAGGTCCTCGATCTCCACGCACGCGTTGTTGTCGGTGCTGAGCGGCGACTTGCGCCGGGTGACGCCGGTCAAGGGAAGCTCGTACAGCTCTGCCTTGGGGTCGGGGGTGGTGCTCACCGGGTCATTCCTTCCATGTGGGTTCGGATGGTGTCTCGGGACCGGTCGGCGGGGAGCGCCGAGGCTACGATGCGGTCGAAGTCCGTTTGGAACCGCTCCGCGGTCTCCTGGCCCTCGGTGTAGTGGCTCACTCCCGCGCTCTCGGCGGAGACGAGGGAGGGCCAGGGCTTGGGGAAGTGGAAGATGGAGAAGTTGCCCCGGGCGCCGGGGTGTGGTCCCGAGTCCAGCGGCATCACCTGGAGGTTCACGTTCGCGAGGTCGCTCACGTCCAGCAGCCGGAGCAGCTGCTCGCGCATCAGCGAGGGGTGCGGGGTGAACTGCTGGAGCAGCAGCGCCTCATGGATGACGAACCAGTACTGGGCCGCCCCGGGCCGGGTCAGGGCGGCCTGTCGGCCCATCCTGACGTCCACGATCGCCGGGTGTTCCTCCTTCGGGATGTGGAAGGAGGTGGCGGCGGTGATCTCCCGCGCGTACGCCCCGCTCTGGAGCAGCCCGGGGAGCACCGTCGCGTAGTACGAGCGGACGACCCGTGCCTCTTCCTCCGCGTCGATGAGATCTTCGAGGTTGGACGGGACGACCCCGCCGTAGGAGTTCCACCATCCGGCCTTGCCGGCGGTGCGGGCCAGCTCCTCCAGCGCCGTGACGGTCTCCGGATCGGTGACGCCGTAGTGGCCGAGCAGGGTGACGACCTCCGGGGCGCTGATCTTCCCGTTGGCGTTCTCGATGCGCGAGGTCTTCGGGCCGTCCCACTTCGCGCCCGGCTTCAGGTTCATCAGCTCGGCGACCTGGTCGAGGCTCAGCCCCGCCTCAGTGCGGAACTTGCGCAGCGCTCGGCCGAGGCGCCGGCGTCGGACGGTCGGGATGGCGCGCACGTTGGGCATCGCTGGGTGCACTCCTTACAAGGTTGGGTGCGGTACGTGCGATCTCGGGTGCAGTTTGGCAGCCCGTGGGTGCACGACGCGATAGAACACCTGTTTTTCACCGTGTCAGTTCGGGTCGCAAGGTTGTCAGATGGAGATCCAAGGAGCACTCTGAGTTTTGAGCCGGTGACGTCTTGTCATCTCCCGGCGATCGCTGGTGCGTTGGAGTATCCCCATGCCCGAAAGAGCTTTCGACCGCGACCAGGTCGCGCACTTCACGCCGGAGTACCACCCGAGGACGCCCGGCGACATACGACGCCGGACCATCGCCGTCCTGGGTGAACGCGGCGTCGAGCTCGACGTCGGCGCCGAGCTCGCGATCGAGCTCACCGTCACCGAGCTCGTCACGAACGCGATGCTGTACGGCGGGATCGCCGGCCGGCTCGATGTCTTCCTGTACCTGGAGCCCGGCGACTTCCTCACGGTCGAGGTGTGGGACGGCGCGGGGACCGTCGTGCCCGTCGTCACGCAGGCCGCGGACGACGACGACGGCGGGCGCGGCCTGGCGCTGGTCGCCGGGCTCGTCGAACGCCTCTGGTGGGAGCCCGTCGGCGGCTTCGCCAAGAGGGTCTGTGCCCGGATTGCGCTGCGCACCCCGGCCGAGCCCATGCCCGACCCCAGCCGCGGCCGGCAGCCGGCCGCCGCGTAGCGGCCCCTGAGACCGCGCCCGACGCCAGGTCGAGGCAGACCGGCCGGGCGCACCGGCGCCGGCCGTCCACGTCCCCCGCGGGACGGCCGGCGCCACCTCGAAGCCCGGGCGCACGCCGTCCGGACCATGATCCACGGCGTACGCCAGCACGCCCCAGCACACGGCCGAACGCGTCCCCAGGGCGCGGGTAGCCTGTCCCACCGCGCTGACCGGGCGTCAGGTTCCGGTCGGCGAAGACACCCCAGAGAGCGAAGGAGCGCCCCCAATGTCGGAGAAGGTCACCCGGGAGAAGGTTCTCGCCTACGTCGTGCGAGACGGAGAGCTGTTGGTGTTCAGGCACGCCGACAACACCTATGAGGAGGTGGGGATTCAGGTCCCCGCCGGCAGCGTGCGCCCCGGGGAGAAGCCCGAGGACGCGGTCCTGCGGGAGGCCCAGGAGGAGACCGGCCTCACCGGCTTCACGATCGTGTCCAAGCTCGGCGTGACCGAGTACGACATGACCCCCTACCGCCGCGAGCTCCAGCGGCGGCACGTCTTCCACCTCGAACTCGCCGCGGACACCCCGCAGCGGTGGATGAGCCAGGAGGACCACGACGGCGAGCAGGAGCCGACCCGCTTCGAATGCTTCTGGGTGCCGCTGCAAGCCGCGCACATCCTCCAGTCCGGTCAGGGCGCGCTGCTGGGGCAGCTGCCCGAGTAGCCGGCCCGGATCGACAGCAGGGAGGCACGCGATGGACGGCACCACCAGCCCGCAGGTCGAGATCCATGAGCTCTACCGCAGCCTGGACACCGAGGACCGCACCGAAGCGGTGTCCGTGATCCTGAAGCTGCGCGGTGAAACGTGTGACGTCGATTGCCTGTACTGCTTCGAGAAGCGCAAGGAGGCCCCCGGAGGAGCCACGGTCACCGCCGACCAGGTCCGGGACCTGGGCAGGCTCTTCCGGGGGCGTCCCGTGGCGATCGAGCTGCACGGCGGCGAGCCGTTGACGGTCGGCCGCGAGCGCATGGCGGCCGTGCTGCGCGAGCTCGCCGCACAGCCGAACGTGGTCCGCGTCTCGCTCCAGACGAACGGCGTGCTGCTCGACGCCGAGTGGCTCGACCTGTTCGACGAGCTGTGCCCCGGTCTTCGGATCGGGATCTCGCTGGACGGCGACGCGAAGGGCAACGCCTGGCGCGTCGGCTACGACGGGCGCCCGATCTATCCGCGCGTCGCCGCGGCCCTTGAGCTGCTGGCCGCCCGCGGCAAGGCGGCCGGGGTGGTCTGCGCGGTGACGCCGGCGGTGCTGGGGCGCGCGGGCGCGGTGCTCGACCACCTCGCCGGCTTCGGGTCGGTGAAGGCGGTGAACTTCGTTCCGTGCTTCGACGCCACCGTTCGCCGGCCCACCGCGAGTACCGGCCGGCGCCCCCGCGTCCCGAGGAGCCGCGAGCTACAGGCGACGGCCGTCAGCGGCGACGCCGCCCCGGCGTGGGCGGTCCACCCGGACGAGTACGCCGCGTTCGTCCTCGCCGCAACGATCCGCTGGATCGAGGCCGGGTACTTCCGGCGGATGAAGATGGACCCGGCGGTGGCCACCATCCGCGCCCTGCGCGGCCTGGACACCGGGCACTGCCACTTCTCGAACCTCAAGTGCGACCACGTGTTCACGCTGTACCCGGACGGGCGGCTCGGGAGCTGCGACGAGCTCCCGTGGCCGCAGGCTCGGCTGACGCATCTGCGGGACACCGCCGACCAGCGACAGCTCATCGCCCGACAGCGGAGCTCGATCCTGCTCGGCCAGGGCAAGGCGCTGATGGGCAAGTGCGGGACGTGCGACTACGCCGGCCCGTGCGGCGGCGGCTGCGTGGCGAGCAGGTGGCGGATGAACCTCGCCGGCAACGGCGGCGGTGACGACGCGTACTGCGACTACCGGATGCGCATGATCGACGGCGTCGCCGCGCTGCTCGCCGACCCTGGGCACAGCGCCGGAGCCTGGTGTCGCACCCTGCGGTGGCGCCCGCGGGCGACGAACTCCATGGGCGACGTGGCCGCGTTCGTCACCCGGTGGGACGACCCCGAAGCGCACCGGCCGGCGGCGCGACTGCTCACCAGCGGGCATGGCAACGTCAACACCGCCGGACTGCCCGGCGTCCACGAGGCCGACGACCTCGACCCGCGGCACCCGCAGTGGCACGAGGGCATCGAGCCCGGGGCATGGCCGCTGGTCGACACGATCACCGGCCGGTGGGGGCTGATCACCTACGACAGCTGCCAGGGCCACCCCTACACGGGGCTGGAGCTCGCACCCCGGCCGCGCCAGGTCGGCGTCCTGGCCCGCGACCGGGACGAGTACGCCCGCGCCGGCGCCGCACTGTGCCGCGCGGTCGCCGCGGCGCTCCCGCACCTGCCCGACCCGGTCACCGTCACCGTCGGGCGCTCCGAACTCACCTGCGAGACCGGCGCCACCACGACAGCCGCCCTCGACCTTGAGCTCGTCCCCGCGCCCGGGCACGACTGGGCCGCCTACTTCGAGCACCTCGACGCCGCGACCGCCGCCGTCGCCCGCGCCCTCGAAGGCGAGCGGCCGACCGGCGCCGACTGCCACTGCCCCATCCCCGAGCCCGCCGCGACCACCGAGGGAGCCGCACCGTGCCCGACCCTGACGTGACTATTCACCAGCTCATCGGCCGCGTCGTCTACTTCCACACCCTCTTCGTCGAGCCCGCCATCGTCCCGGCCGGCGAGCCGATCGACGGTGAACGGTGCTGCGAGCACCTCCCCGAGCACCCCGGGCCGGCGCCGGCCGTCGTCCTGGCGGAAACCGCGTGGACCGCCCTCGACGAGCTGTCCGCCACGCTGCCCGGCCGTGCCCGGCGCTGCCCGCTCAACGACGCTTCGTGCTGCGCGACGTGCCGGGTCGCCGACGCCGGCGCGGCCATCGCCGACGCCTGGTTCGACACCGAACACCGCACCTACCACGGCACTCCGGCCGCAGAAGCGGAACGCCTCGCGTGCCGCAGGGCGTTCAGCGCCCGTCTGGCGCGGGCCTTCGCCGAGCAGCACGCGGCGCCGTGCCCGTCCACCCTGACGGCCGCCGGCGGCCCGCTGCCGAGCGCCGACGACTTCCCGCTGACCGGCGAGCTCCTGGCCGTGTGGGACGACCCGCTGTCCACCACGGGCGCCCCCGTCGTCAGCTGGCTCAACCACTGCGCCGGCCTGGACGACGTGCGTCGCGTCCTCGAAACCCGGAAGGGAACCGCATGATCCACATCGCCGAAACCGTCGGCGTCGGGAGCGTCGAACACTTCCTCGCCCCCGCCGAGCGCACGTTCCTCGCCGACCTCATGGCCGACATCCTCGGCGCCGACGGCGGGGCCCGCTTCGGCGACCAGCGGCGCACCAGCATCCACGAGATCCCCGGCCACACCCACGAGCAGGCCATGGCCGTCTACGAGCCCGCCGGCCGGATCGAGATCGGGACGATCCCCGACGATGCCGAGAAGCTCCTCCAAACCGCGTTCGACCGCGCCCGGCCGGCCCTGTCCCGCGTCATGCCGTCCATCACGACGTGCCGCCCCTGGACGTACGTCGAGTATGGCCCCGGCCAGCACATCACCGCCCATCTCGACGGCATCGCCCCCGACCCGCTCGCCTGGCCGCGCCAGATCGCCGGGATCAGCGTCGTCATCACCGAAGCCGAGGACGGCGGCGCCTTCTACGTCGAGACCGCCGGCAGCGAGCACCTGTGGAACGGCCAGCCGGCCAACCCCGCGGCGCACGGCTACGCGCCCGGGATGTGGCTCGCCCACGACGGCGCCGACAACTCCGCCACCTGGTTCCAGACGATGCCCCGAACCCGGTGGTCCGTCACCCCGGCCCCCGGCACGGCGCTGCTCTACGGCTCGCAGCTCGCGCACGGCACGCTGCCCGTCGTGAGCGGGCGCGTCGCGAAGTTCATCAGCTGGCTGACCGCCGACGCGCCCGCGCCGACCGACGGGCGGTGACCCGGTGCTGCTGGCCCTCGAAGGGGTCGCCGGCGCCGGGAAGAGCACCCTGCGCGACCGGCTCCTCGCGGACGCCGCCGCCGGGAACATCCCGGTCAGCCACGTAGGACAGTTCTCCTGGCTCTGCGCCCCCGCGGCCCGGACCCTGATCGCGCTGCGCGCCGGGCGCCCCGGACCCGGCCCCGACGACGCGGCCGAGGCAGCGTGGCGGGACCTCACCCTCCACGCCCGCTTCGTCATCGAGCCCGCCCGGCGGGCCGGCCCGGTGATCGCGGACCGGCTCAGCCTGTCCACCGCCGTCCTGCTCGCCCTGGTCCACCGCCGGCCCGTCGCCGAGTACGTGCACCGGCTCGCCGAGCGCAGCGGCGCCCGACCCGACCTGACGATCCTTCTCACCACCCCGCCAGAGATCTGCCACGCCCGGATCGGCGCCCGGCCCACCGCGCGCCGCTTCACCGAAGACCCCGCCACCGCCGCGCGGCTCGCCGACCTGTACGACGAAGGCGCCCGCGCGTGGACCGCCGCCACCGCTCTGCCCGTCCTGCGCCACCCCAGCACCACCGAGAGCGACCTCGACGCCCTCGCGACCACCTGCCTCGACCGGCTGCGCGAGCACGCGCCGCCGGCCCCGACCACGGGAGGGCACCACCATGAGGCTTCACCCGCTGCACCCCGCCGCCTGGGTCCTTGACCACGTCCGCGACGCCGGGTTCCACGTGCACGACCTGCTCGCCTTCACCCGCGCGAGCACCCTGATCAAGGCCAGCCGACCCGGACACGATCCCGTCGTCCTCAAGGCCGGATTCGGCAGCAACCACGTCCTCGCCGAGATGGCCGACGACCAGCGGCCGGCCGCGTACGGCTTCTACTGGTACGCGCAGATGACCGCGGCCGAGCGGGCACTGACCCGCGAGGACTTCCGGTACGAGCGGGACACCACCACGCACGCGGCCGGAACCCCGAACGTCGCCGGCCTGATCGACCACGGCGACGGCGACCGCTTCGACTGGTACACGATGCCCCTCGCGGCCGGCGGCAACTTCCGAACCTTCATGACCTCCCCGCAGGGCGCGGACCACGCCCGCGGCCTGACGATCCTCGCCGACGTCGCCACCGGCCTGCACTCCCTGCACCGGCTCGGGATCGTGCACCGCGACGTCTACCAGGAGAACATCCTGATCCACGACGGCGCAGGCATGATCACCGACCTCGGCGCCGCCCGCCGCGGCCTCGCCCCGCGCGGGCCCGCCGGCCGCAGCCCGGAAGTCCACTGGCCCCCCGAGTACGCCACCGCCTACGACAAGGCGACGCCGGCCGCCGACGTGTTCAGCCTCGCCGTCCTGATCCACCGCTACCTGTGCGCCGACATCCCCCGCCTCGCCGCCACGCCCACCGACCTCCCGGCCGGGCTGCGCCCCGCGGTCGTCGCGGCCCTCGCCACCGACCCGGCCGACCGGCCCGGCATGGCCGAACTGCGCGACGCCCTGCGGGTCGCCGCCGCGCAGTAGAAGGGGTGCACGGTGCCGAAGGAGAGATCACCGCCGCCACCGCGGGCACCCGCGAACACCCCCAACCTCAACCAGTGGAAGGCAGAACCCCATGGAGAACGACCGGATCGCGGAGTTCCTGGCCGACGTCGAGGAGCTGCGCGGCGACGACGAGACGGTGCGCACCACCGCCCACACGTCGAGCGTGTCCGCCGAGGGCTGGCCGGCGGCCGAGACCCTCTGACCGACCGATCCGCCCACCGGCGTCGTGAGCGGCGCCGGTGAACGATCCCGGCTCCGGCCCCACACAGGGCCGGAGCCGGCCCACCCCGGAGGAAACAGCCATGACCACGACCGCCGCCGCCCCGTTCGCGTACGCGCCCATCCGCCGCCTGCACGACGACCGAACCCGCCAGATCCTCACCATCACCCACCCCGGCGCCCCGTACCGCACCCACAGCGCAGGTCCGGCGTTCGCCTACGCGGCGGCCCATCACGTCCTCGAAGGCGCCGAAAGCGCCGCCCGCACCCGCGACGCCGCGCGCTTCGGCTGGTACGCGGCCAACCCCGACGCCGGCGCCCGCACCCTCGCGACCCCCACCGCCGCCGGCCCGCGCGTCATCGTCGCCCCCGACCTGACCCGGCTCCCCACCTCGCCCATCTCGGACACCCCGTACTACGTCCTCGGGCCCGACAGCGGCGCCGCGCCGCGCCCACTCCAAGACCTCACCGCCGCCGCGTACTCCACCGCCGACACGGCCGGCTTCGGCGACCTGCTCGCCGCCCACGCCGCCATCGTGTGCCTGCTGCGCACCAAGACCCTCGGCCAGACGCTCGACAGCTGGACCATCACCCGCCTGCCCGGCACGATCTTCACCGACCACACCGGCGACCCGGTCGTGCTCGCCCGCGACCTGATCCACGAGGCCGGCCACAACTGGCTCAACGACGCGCTCACCGCCACCCGCGACAAGATCAGCGACACGGAACGCTTCTTCTCGCCGTGGAAGAACACCGACCGGCCCGCGTTCGGGTTCCTCCACGCCTGCTGGAGCTTCCCCCTCACCATGATCTACACCGCCCGCATCATCGACCAGACCACCGGCGCCCTGCACCAGTTCCTCACCGCCTATCTCGACCAGCAGCGCCCGCTACTCGCCGCCACCGTCCCGGATCACGCCCGCGCGCTCGACCTGGTCACCGACGACGACCTCCGCACCCGGCTGCGCGACGTCCACCAGCAGGCAGCCGACCTGTGACCGGCACCCCCGGCCTCTCCCTTCTCGTCCACCGCCCCGGCGAGAGACCCGTCCACCACTGCACCGGCCTGGCGCACGTCGAGACGGGCACGCCGATCGGCCCCGACACCGCGTTCAACGTCGGCTCCGTCGCCAAGCAGCTCACCGCCCATCTCGCCGTGCTCGCCGACCGCGACGCCCTGCTCGACCTCGCGCGGCCGGCCGCCGACGTGCTGCCACGGCTCAAGGTCCCCGACGTGACGATCACCGACCTGATCACCCACCACGCGGGCATCCGCGACGCCGAATCGCTGCTTTCCCTGGCCGGCTTCCGCGACCTCGACCACTACACCGCCACCGACCTGCTCACCCTCGCCTACCGGCAGGAACAGCGCGCCGTGCCCGCGGGCCGCTTCCTGTACAGCAACACCGGATACCTGCTGCTCGCCCGAATCCTCGAAACCGCCCACGGCACCGACCTGCGAACCCTCGCCGACGACCGGCTCCTCGCCCCGCTCGGCATGACCAGCACCGCCTTCAAGGACGACCCCCGCCGCGTCATCCCCCGCGCGGCCAGCAGCTACCGGCCGGCCGCCGACGGCGCCGGATGGGAGCACACCGAGCAGCCCGTCGCCCTCCCGGGCCCCGGATCGCTCTGGTCCACCACCGGCGACCTCTCCCACTGGCTCGGCCACCTCCACCAGCACTGGCACACCGCCGGCACCGCGCTCCCCGGTACGAACGTCCCGTACCGGGCGAGCGACCACCCGCCAAACGTCTACGGCCCCGGCCTGTACGCCGACCACCACCAGGGCCCCGCCGTCTTCCACTTCGGCCACGAGCAAGGATTCTCCGCCGCGACCTACCTCAACCGGGCCGGTCTACGGGTCGTGGCCCTGTCCAACCACGCCGGCACCGGCGCCGAACACATCGCCGCCGCCGCCGTCGAGCAGCTGCGCCGCGACCCGGCCGTCGATCCCGGCGCCGTCCTCGAACGCGCGGCCACCGCGCCCCGCGCTCCGGCCGAGCTCCCCGACCCCGAGCTGGACAACGGCGGCGCCGAACACGTCATGATCGGCGTGTTCGCCTGCGACCAGGTCCCCGGATCACTGAGCCTGTCCCACAGCAACGGGAGCCTCTACCTCTGGCGCCGCGGCACCCGCGACCGGCTCACCCGCACAGGGCTCACGCTCTACACCACCGACGGCTACGCCCTCACCGTGCCCACATCTGACGGCCCGATCGACCGCTTCGTACTTGACCTCACGAGGGCCCCCGGGCTGATCTACCGCAGGCGCCCGCAGTGAGGAACCGCGCCGCCGGCCGCCAGCCGTGCCCGCGCGGGCCGTGTGATGGTCGGGTTCGGTGTCAGCGGCGGCCGTGTGGTCAGTAGCCGTGGAGAGGAAGCCGGTGCGGCTGCCCCAGATGAACGGGCCCCGCCCGCCCTCCGCCCACCCACCGCTGCGCCCCGGGCGCTTCGGGGCCTGCTGCGGTTCGATACCGAGCCGTGCCAGGCGTTCGCACTGGGCGGGCGGCAAAGCACTTCACACCGCGGGTCGTTGCTGGTGTTCCAGCCACCGGCCGACGTCGTCGCCGTGCGCGCTGACCCCGGCCACCAGGTCCGTCAGGGTCGTGCCGCCGTCCGGGCGGAGAGCGACGCCGGCCCAGTGCCGCTGCCAGTCGACAGCCCACTTCGGGTTCCGGTCCGGGGCGATCTTCGCAAGGGCTTCGGCTCGCCCTGGCTGCCTGGCTGCCCGGCCATCGCGTCGGGGCGCCGGCGGTTCGACAGCCACTGACCCACCGCCCGATCGGGCGCTCCAGCCCCGTGCGGGACCGCGAGGTGCCGCGCTCGGCGTACCCGCGCCGTTCACCCGGCCCCGTCGACGCTCCTGATCGACCCGCACGGTGTGACGTTCATGGACTCCTCGGGCCTCAACGCCCTGCTTCTCGCCCGGGCCGAAGCCGCCCGCGCCGACACCACGGTCCATCTCGCCCGACTCACCCCCTCGGC
>NZ_JBHYYB010000145.1:0-15326 GCF_042752535.1 Kitasatospora sp. NPDC059327
TGTCGTGCCGCTGGTAGCGCTGGGACGAGGGCAGCCGGTTCAGGCCCAGCCGTTTGAGGATGCGGTAGACGGCGGAACAGGCGATGTCGATGTCGTGATACCGCTTGAGGTACATCTGGATCTTCATCGGGCCGAAGTGGTAGTTCTGCCGCAGGTAGACGATCTTGTTCACGATGTCGGCATCGGTGGCGTTCGGGCTGTGGTGCGGCGCGCTGGAGCGGTCGCGCAGGCCCCCGATGCCCTCCTCACGGTAGCGCCGCTGCCACCTGTAGAAGCAGTTGCGGCTGATCCCGTAGTACCGGCAGGTCTGCGAGACGTTCCCGCTGACCTCCTCGGCGTGTCTCAGGACCGCCAGGCGCCGCTGGGCCTGGCGGTCCTGCTGCTGTTGCTGCGAAGGGGGCATGACAGGACTCCGTCGTAGTCGGAGATCCATGTGTCACCAACGTCCAGCAGTTTTATACCTAGGGCCTGATAGAACGGACATCGTCAGGGCCGGTCCGGCCGGTCCGGCCGCTCCCGGCCCGATCGGCCGGACCGGCCCCCAGGAGCGAGGGGGAGCGACGGTGACGGAGTCGGGGTACGCGGACCGGGTGCGCGGGGCACTGCTCGGCGGGGGCATCGGGGACGCCCTGGGCTGGCCGGTGGAGTTCCAGCAGCTGCGGCAGATCCGGGAGCGGTACGGCCCGGCCGGAGTGACCGGGCTGCCGAGCGGCGGCCGGATCGCCGAGGTCACCGACGACACCCAGATGACGCTGTTCACCGCCGAGGGGCTGATCCGCGGCTTCGTCCGGGGCTGGTCGGGCGGTGGCGGCTCGGTGCCGGAGGCCGTCCACGGCGCCTACCGGCGCTGGCTGCTGACGCAGCGGCAGGGCGCGCCGGACCAGGGGCCGCTCCCCCGCCCGTACGACGGCTGGCTGCTGCGGCAGCCGTTCCTGTACGCGCGGCGGGCGCCGGGCAACGCCTGTCTGACGGGGGTGTCGTACCACCCGGAGTTCCAGGCGCCGGCGCCGTTCGGGCAGCCGGGGCCGATCAACGCGCACTCCAAGGGGTGCGGCACGGTGATGCGCTCGGCGCCGTTCGGGCTGGCCCGGCTGGGCGCCGAGCAGTCCTTCGGGCTGGCCGCGCAGTGCGCGCAGCTCACCCACGGGCACCCGACCGGCTATCTGGCGGCGGGCGCGTTCGCGTCGCTGGTCGAGCGGCTGGTGGACGGGGTCGAGCCGTGGACGGCGGTGGGTCAGGTCGTCGAGCAGACCCGGGACCTGCCGGCCTCCAAGGAGACCGTCCTGGCGCTGCACCGGGCGGTACGGGTGGCCGAGGAGGCCGAGCCCTCGGCGGAGGCGGTGGAGCGGGTCGGGCTGGGCTGGATCGCCGAGGAGTGCCTGGCGATCGCGGTGTACTGCCTGCTGGCCGCCGCGTCCGGGCCGGACCCGGCCCGCACGGCGCTGCTGCTCTCGGTGAACCACTCCGGGGACAGCGACTCCACCGGCGCGGTCTGCGGCAACCTGGTCGGCGCGGCGTACGGCGCGGCGGCGCTGCCGGCGGCGTGGACCGAGGCCGTCGAGGGCGGGGAGACGCTGCTGCGGGTGGCGGACGACCTGCTGGTGCTGTTCGGCAGCCGCGAACCGACCCATCCGGCGCTCGGCGGGCGCTACCCGGCCTGGTGACCGGACGCCCGCGGCGGCCGGCGCCGCGGGCCGTCCGGCGGGTCGGTACGCCGGCGGGTCGGTCAGCCCGCCCGCGGGTCGGTGACCTGGCCGAGGAAGAGCGGCCGGCCGGTCGTGGTGTCCCTGATCAGGAACAGGAACGGCCGGTCGATGTGCAGCTCGACGGCCCGCTTCGGGGCCGCCGCGGACACCGCCTCCATGCCGGCACCGCTGCCGGCGGCGGCCACCGTGCCCTCCTCGTCCACCTGGACGGTGGCCTTCTGCACCACCGTGCTGATCCTCAGCCGCTCGGCCGTCCCCGGTCCGGGGATGCCACCGAGGTCGGCGGCGTCGAAGGCGGCGTTGACGCCGAGCGCGCGCAGGGCCGGCGTCAGTTCGTTGGCCGTGTCGACGCGGAACCGCGGCAGGGTGAGGTCGACGGACCGCTCGGCGAGCGAGTCCAGGATCATCGTGAGCTGGACGTGGTCCAGGCCCTTGGCGAAGGCGTCGAACCCGCCCTGCGCGGGCACCAGCAGGTCCATCGCCACGGCGCCGTCCGCGTAGGGCAGTTCGACCGCCTGCCAGGGCTGGCCGAGGATGCCGCCGGAGCCGTCGGCGTAGCGCAGGGTGCCGCTCCTGGCCATCGTGGGGACGGCGGGGGTCGAACCGTCCGGGTGGTGGAACGGCCGGTCGGAGGTCTGCGAGGGCTGGAACGGGGTGGCCCACCTCGCCTTGAGGTGGAGCGCGTCGGTGAGCGCCAGACGGGTGTCCCGGTTGATCGCCTTCTCCCCGAAGAGGTCCTTGACCCGGCCCTCGGTCGCCTTCTCCACCGACGCGTTGACGCTCCGGCGGGCGGCCGCCGGGTCGCCGCGGAAGTCGGCGGTGCGCACGCCGGTGCCGAAGGCGGCGGCGAGGGTGCCCAGGTAGTCCTGGTCGAGCGGGAAACCCCGCTGGACCCAGAGGTCGTCCGTCTGGCGCAGGGTCGGACCGTCGGTGGGCGCGGTGGCGCGGTTGAGCGCGCCGGTGGCGAGGGCGTACTGCCGCGGGGTGAGCCCGGTGTGCAGGGCCTTGGCGAGTTCGTCGGCGGTGGTGCCGCGGGCACCGGGCAGCACCATGGCGAGCACGGTGGCCAGACCGGACGGGGAGAGCACGAGGTTGCGGCCGGTCCCTTCGGGCGCGGCGGCGAGGGTGTGCAGCAGGTCCAGGCCGAAGGCGCCGGTCGCGGCGGCGGTCGCCGACACATGGGCCGGGTCGGCGGGCGGGGCGGAGGTGGGCACGGAGGCCCGGACGACGACCGGGTCGGCGGCGCCGGTGCTGCCGCAGCCGGTGAGCAGCGGTGCGGCGAGCGCGGCGGCGAGGACCGGGGCGAGGGTCGGGGCGAGGGTCGGGGCGAGGGTCGGGGTCGCCGGACGGCGGCGGGTGCGACTGCGGGTGCGGCTCGTCATGGCGGTTCGACGCGGCACCCGCCCGGCCGGTTCCACCGCTCCGCCGGCTGCCCCGCGCCCCGCGCCCCGCGCCCCGGCACGGTTCTCCCGCGCCCCCGCCGGGGCACGTCCGGCCGGGGCGCGTCGCCGTCAGTCCCAGAGCGCGCCGAAGGCGAGCAGCTCGTCCCGGTGCTCGATCCGCTCGACCCAGTCCGCCGGCCAGGCCGAGGCACCCAGGTGCGCGCCGGCGAAGGCCCCGGTCAGGCAGGCGATGGAGTCGGAGTCGCCGGAGGAGTAGGCGGCCCGGCGCACGGCGGCGACCGGGTCGTCCGGCAGCAGGAGGAAGCAGAGCAGGCCGGTGGCGAGCGCCTCCTCGGCGATCCAGCCCTCACCGGTGGCCAGGCACGGGTCCGCCTCGACGTCGGGCTCGGCGAGCGCCGCGTCCAGCCGGTCGAGCACGCCCAGGCAGTCCTCCCAGCCGCGGGCGGTGAAGTGCTCGGGCGAGGGGTCCTGGGCGAGCTTCGCGAGGTCACCGAGCCAGAAGTCGTCGTACCGGGTGCGGTGGGCCAACGCGTACGCCCGCAGCTCGGCGGTCAGCGCGGACGGTGCCAGGCCCTCGGTGAGCCGGCGCACGGCGTACGCGGTGAGGTCACTGGCCGCGAGCGCGGTCGGGTGGCCGTGGGTGAGGGCGGACTGCAGCTGGGCGGCCCCGGAGAGCTGGCGCGGGGTCAGCTCCTTGACCAGGCCGATCGGGGCGACCCGCATGTTGGCACCGCAGCCCTTGGAGCCGAGGTCGCTCGCCGCCTGCCAACGACGGCCGTCGCTGAGCCGTTGGCAGGAGCGCAGGCAGGTCATCCCCAGCGCCCGGTTGTTCTGCGGCGAGCGCCACCAGTCGACGAACTCCTCCCGCACCGGCCGTTCCAGGCGCAGCGGGCCGAGCGGGCCGCGCTCCAGGGCGGTGCGCAGGCCGCGGGCGAGGGCGAGCGTCATCTGGGTGTCGTCGGTGACGAGCGCCTTGGCCGGCAGCGGGAGCCGCCGCCAGTCCTCGCAGTACCGGGCGATGTGCTCGATCTCGTCGAACTCGGTGCGGTGCCCCAGCGCGTCACCGATCGCCAGGCCCAGCAGTGTTCCCGTCGCCCTGTCCACGGCTCCCCCTAGATCTCCACCAGCAGTTCCTCCAGCCCCCGGATCACGTACCCCGGGCGCCACTCGGGCTCGCGGACCAGCCGCAGGCCGGGCGCCCGGCGCAGCAGCGCGCCGTAGGACTCGGTGAGCTCCAGTCTGGCGAGCGGGGCGCCGAGACAGAAGTGGATTCCGGCGCCGAAGGTGACGTGCGGGTTGTCGGCGCGGCCGAGGTCGAGCCGGTCGGGGTCGGTGAAGCGGGCCGGGTCCCGGTTGGCGGAGCCGAAGAGCAGCGCGATCTCGGAGCCGCGCGGGACGGTGACGCCGCGGACCTCGATGTCCTCCAGCACCCAGCGTTCGAACATCTGCAGCGGGGTGTCCCAGCGCATCAGCTCCTCGACGGCGGTGGGCAGCAGGTCGTCCACCGATCCGCGCAGCCGGGCGAGTTCGCCGGGGTTGCGGAACAGCGCCCACCAGCCGTTCCCGGTGGTGTTGACGGTCGCCTCGTGGCCGGCGTTGAGCAGCAGCACGCAGGTGGAGATCATCTCCTGCTCGCTGAGCGCGTCGGCGCCCTCCTGGGCCTGGATCAGCGCGCTGATCAGGTCGCCGCCGGGCTCGGCCCGCCGCGCGCGGATCAGGGCGCGCAGGTAGTCGGAGAACTCGGTGCTCGCGGTGACCGCCCGGCGGGCGGCCTCCTGGGTCGGGTTGAGCTCGAACATGCCGGTGATGTCGGCGGACCACGGCCGCAGGAGGTGCCGGTCGCTCTCGGGCACGCCCAGCATCTCGGCGATCACCGCGACGGGCAGCGGCTCGGCGACGGCGGCGAGCAGGTCGCCGCCGCCGGCCGCGAGCAGCCCGTCCACCAGGTCCGCGGCGAGCCGCCGGACGGTCGGGCGCAGCCCCTCGACCATGCGCGGGGTGAAGGCCTTGGAGACCAGCCGCCGGATCCGGGTGTGGTCCGGCGCCTCCAGGTCGAGCAGCCCGTGGTCGTTGAGGGTGTGGAACGGCTCGTGCGCCGGGTCGGGCGCGGGCCGGCCGAACTCCTCGTGGGTGAAGCGGTGGGTGTACGTCCGCCCCAGCCGCCGGTCCCGCAGCAGCGCGCCGACGTCCTCGTGGCGCGAGACCAGCCACTGGCCGGTCGGCTCGTAGTACGTCACCGGGGCGTGCTCGCGCAGCTCGGTGTACGCGTCGTAGGGGTGGGCCACGAACGCCGCCGACCAGGGGTCGAACTTCGCCGTCGTCGTCATCGATCGATCACTCCTGGCCGTGCGAGGGGAAGCCGGGGTGATCATCGTACGCACGCGGTCGGTCCGGTCGGCGGGCGCTCGGGCCCGGGGCGGCTAGGAGTGCTCGGCCACCAGCCGGCGGACCAGCGCCGGGAGCGCGGTGGAGATCGGCTCGCGGACCACCTCGTCCGCCGCCTCGTCGAACGGCGTGGGCTCGCCGTTGACCACGATGAGCCGGGCACCGGACTCCAGCGCGATCTGCGGCAGGGCCGCCACCGGGTACACCTGGAGGCTGGTGCCGACGGCGATGAACAGGTCGCAGGCCTTGGCCACGGCGTCGGCCTGCTGGAGCACCACCGGGTCCAGGGGCTGGCCGAACATCACCGTGCGGGGCTTGAGCACCCCGTCGCAGTCCCGGCAGGCCGGGTCGGGGTCGCCGGCGGCGACGCGCTCCAGCGCCTCGGCCATCGGGCCGACGGCGTGGCAGCGCACGCACTCCACCTCCCGCGCGGTGCCGTGCAGTTCGAACACCTTGCGGGCGGACGTCCCGGCCCGCTGGTGCAGGCCGTCGACGTTCTGGGTGAGCACCCGCACCGGCAGGCCGCTGCGCTCCAGCTCGACCAGCGCGAGGTGTCCGGCGTTCGGCTCGGCGGCCAGGGCGCCCGCGTCCCGGCGCATCAGCCAGGCCTGCCGGCGGACCTCGGGATCGGCCAGGTACGGGCCGATCGTGACGAGCCGCTGGGCCGGCGGGTCCCGCTGCCAGAGGCCGTTCGGCCCCCGGTAGTCGGGGATGCCGGAGTCGGTGGAGATACCGGCACCGGTGAGGACGGCGATCAGCGGACGCTTGGCGGTCATGCCCCGGACGCTACGGGCCGGGGACGGTGCGCCACCACCGAATTCCCGGGCCGGGCCGGCCGCCCCACCCCCGTGGGAGCGGCCGGCCCGGCCCGGTCAGCCCGCGACCACGTGCCGCGCCCCGCCGCACCCGGCCAACGGCGCCAGTGACACCAGGTAGAGCACCGCGTGCGCCAGGACGTCGTGCGTCTCCCGGACGATCCGCCCCCGCTCCTGCGCCACCGCGTACGCCTCCCCCGCCGGTACCCGGACCCGGACCCCGCCGGTGATCGCCATCGCACCCAGTGCCCGCCTCACGGCCGGCTCCCCTCCACGTCCGTTCCTCCGACGCCGAGAAGCCTCCCCCGTCGCCGCCGGGCGGCGCCTCGCCCTCCCGGGCGGTTCGACCCGATCCCCCGTACGAGGGAGCCCGAGGTTCCGGGAACGCCGAAGGGCCCGGAGGCTGAATGCCTCCGGGCCCTTCGTTTTGTAGCGGGGACAGGATTTGAACCTGCGACCTCTGGGTTATGAGCCCAGCGAGCTACCGAGCTGCTCCACCCCGCGTCGGTAAACACGACTCTACGCGACTTCCGCCGGGGAACCTAATCCGTTGATCTCCGGCTCCCGCGGCGGCCGCCCAGCGGCTCCGCGGCGGCCCCGGACGAACCCCTGCTGAGGTCCGCCAGGTGCCCCGGAACGCCGCCGGGCGGCCACCCCCCGTGAGGGGTGACCGCCCGGCGGTTCGTGACCGTGGACTCAGCCGGTGTACGGGCCGTAGTCGTAGTCGTCCAGCGGGACCGCCTGGCCGGAGCCGGCGCCGAAGGGCGACAGGTCGTAGTCGTCGTAGCCGACGGCCGAGTACATCGCGGCCTTGGCCTCCTCGGTCGGCTCGACCCGGATGTTGCGGTAGCGGGGCAGACCCGTACCGGCCGGGATGAGCTTACCGAGGATGACGTTCTCCTTGAGGCCCAGCAGCGGGTCCGACTTGGCGTGGATCGCCGCGTCGGTGAGGACCCGGGTCGTCTCCTGGAAGGAGGCGGCCGACAGCCAGGACTCGGTGGCCAGCGAGGCCTTGGTGATACCCATCAGCTGCGGACGGCCGGAGGCGGGGTGACCGCCCTCGGAGACCACGCGACGGTTCTCGGTCTCGAAGCGGCCGCGCTCGACGAGCTCGCCCGGGAGCAGCTCGGCGTCGCCCGACTCGATGATCGTCACGCGGCGGAGCATCTGCCGGATGATGATCTCGATGTGCTTGTCGTGGATCGACACGCCCTGCGAGTTGTAGACCTTCTGGACCTCGGCGACCAGGTGGATCTGGACGGCACGCTGGCCCATGATCCGCAGCACGTCGTGCGGGTTGGTGGCACCCATGGTCAGCTTCTGGCCGACCGCGACCGCCTCGCCCTCGCTGACGAGCAGCTTCACACGCTTCGAGACCGGGTAGGCGATCTCGTCGGTGCCGTCGTCCGGCGTGACGACCAGCTTGCGGGTCTTCTCGGTGTCCTCGATGCGGACCCGGCCCTGCGCCTCCGAGATCGGGGCCACACCCTTGGGGGTACGGGCCTCGAAGAGCTCGACGACACGGGGCAGACCCTGCGTGATGTCGTCACCGGCCACACCACCGGTGTGGAAGGTACGCATGGTCAGCTGGGTACCGGGCTCACCGATGGACTGGGCGGCGATGATGCCGACCGCCTCACCGATGTCGACCAGCTTGCCGGTGGCCAGCGAGCGGCCGTAGCAGAAGGCACAGGTGCCGACGGCCGACTCACAGGTCAGGATCGAGCGGGTCTTGACCTCGCTGATGCCGTGGCGGATCAGCTCGTCGATCAGCACGTCACCGAGGTCGGTGTTGGCGGTGGCGAGGAGCTTGCCGTCCACCGTGATGTCCTCGGCGAGCATGCGGGCGTAGACGCTGGTCTCGACGTCGTCCGTCTTGCGCAGGACGCCGTCGGCACCGACGGTGCCGATCGCCAGCTTCAGGCCGCGCTCGGTGCCGCAGTCCTCCTCGCGAATGATGACGTCCTGGGAGACGTCGACCAGACGACGGGTGAGGTAGCCGGAGTCGGCGGTACGAAGAGCGGTGTCGGCCAGACCCTTACGGGCACCGTGGGTCGAGATGAAGTACTCGAGAACGGTGAGGCCCTCACGGAACGACGCCTTGATGGGACGGGCGATCGTCTCGTTCTTCGCGTTCGACACCAGACCACGCATACCGGCGATCTGGCGCATCTGCATCATGTTTCCTCGAGCGCCCGAGTCCACCATCATGAAGATGGGGTTGGTCTTCTCGAAGTTGGCGTTCATCGCCTCGGCGACCTCGTTGGTCGCCCGGGTCCAGATGCCGATGAGCTCCTGCTTGCGCTCGTCGTTGGTGATCAGACCGCGCTCGTACTGCTTCTGGATCTTCTCGGCCTGCGCTTCGTAGCCCTCAAGGATCTGGGCCTTCTGCGGCGGGACGACGACGTCCGAGATCGAGACGGTGACACCCGAGCGGGTGGCCCAGTGGAAACCGGCCGCCTTCAGGTTGTCCAGGGTCGCCGCGACGACGACCTTGGGGTAGCGCTCCGCCAGGTCGTTGACGATCGCGGAGAGCTGCTTCTTGCCCACCTCGTAGTCGACGAACGGGTAGTCCTCGGGCAGCAGCTCGTTGAAGAGCGCGCGGCCCAGGGTGGTCCGCAGGCGGAAGGACTCGCCCTCGAACCAGGCCGGCTGACCGTCCTCGTCGACCGGCGGGGTCCAGCCGCGGGGCGGGACGGTGCCGATCGGCAGGCGGACGTCGATGACGGCCTGGACGTCCAGCTCCTTGGCGTCGAACGCCATGACCGCCTCGGCGGTCGAGGAGAAGGAGCGACCGTCACCCTTGACCTTCGGCCGGTCCGAGGTGAGGAAGAACAGACCGAGCACCATGTCCTGGGTCGGCATGGTGACGGGGCGACCGTCGGCCGGCTTCAGGATGTTGTTCGAGGACAGCATCAGGATGCGGGCCTCGGCCTGCGCCTCCGCGGAGAGCGGCAGGTGGACGGCCATCTGGTCACCGTCGAAGTCCGCGTTGAACGCGGTGCAGACGAGCGGGTGGATCTGGATGGCCTTGCCCTCGACCAGCTGCGGCTCGAAGGCCTGGATGCCGAGGCGGTGCAGGGTGGGCGCACGGTTCAGCAGCACCGGGTGCTCGGCGATGACCTCTTCGAGCACGTCCCACACGACCGGGCGGGCACGCTCGACCATGCGCTTGGCCGACTTGATGTTCTGCGCGTGGTTCAGGTCCACCAGGCGCTTCATCACGAACGGCTTGAAGAGCTCCAGCGCCATGGCCTTGGGCAGACCGCACTGGTGCAGCTTGAGCTGCGGGCCGACGACGATGACCGAACGGGCCGAGTAGTCGACTCGCTTGCCGAGCAGGTTCTGACGGAAACGACCCTGCTTGCCCTTCAGCATGTCGCTGAGGGACTTCAGCGGGCGGTTGCCGGGGCCCGTGACCGGGCGACCACGACGGCCGTTGTCGAACAGCGCGTCGACGGCCTCCTGGAGCATGCGCTTCTCGTTGTTCACGATGATCTCGGGGGCGCCGAGGTCGAGAAGGCGCTTCAGGCGGTTGTTGCGGTTGATCACGCGGCGGTACAGGTCGTTCAGGTCGGAGGTCGCGAAGCGGCCACCGTCCAGCTGCACCATCGGACGCAGGTCCGGCGGGATGACCGGGACGCAGTCCAGCACCATGCCGTTGGGCTTGTTGGTGGTCTGCAGGAACGCGGAGACGACCTTGAGGCGCTTCAGCGCACGGGTCTTCTTCTGGCCCTTGCCGGTGCGGATGATCTCGCGCAGGCGCTCGGACTCCTCCGCCAGGTCGAAGGTCTCAAGGCGGTCCTTGAGGGCCGCCGCGCCCATCGAGCCGGAGAAGTAGGTGCCGAAGCGGTCGCGCAGCTCGCGGTAGAGCAGCTCGTCGCCCTCAAGGTCCTGGACCTTGAGGTTCTTGAAGCGGGCCCACACCTCGTCGAGGCGGTCGAGCTCGCGCTGCGCACGGTCGCGCAGCTGCTTCATCTCGCGCTCGGCACCCTCGCGCACCTTGCGGCGCACGTCGGCCTTGGCGCCCTCGGCCTCCAGCTCGGCCAGGTCGGTCTCGGCCTTCTTGGCACGGGCCTCAAGGTCGGAGTCGCGGCGGTTCTCGATCTGCTGACGCTCGACCGAGACGTGCGCCTCCAGGGACGGGAGGTCGCGCTGGCGACGCTCGTCGTCCACCCAGGTGATCATGTAGGCGGCGAAGTAGATGACCTTCTCAAGGTCCTTCGGCGCCAGGTCGAGCAGGTAGCCCAGGCGGGACGGGACACCCTTGAAGTACCAGATGTGGGTGACCGGGGCGGCCAGCTCGATGTGGCCCATCCGCTCACGACGCACCTTGGCGCGGGTCACCTCGACGCCGCAGCGCTCACAGATGATGCCCTTGAAGCGGACGCGCTTGTACTTGCCGCAGTAGCACTCCCAGTCCCGGGTGGGGCCGAAGATCTTCTCGCAGAAGAGCCCGTCCTTTTCCGGCTTCAGGGTGCGGTAGTTGATGGTCTCCGGCTTCTTGACCTCGCCGTGCGACCACTGGCGGATGTCGTCGGCGGTGGCCAGGCCGATGCGGAGCTCGTCGAAGAAGTTGACGTCAAGCACTGGTCGTCAAGCCCTCTTTCGTAAGTCGAGAGTCGTTCATGTGGTCTGAGGGGGGCCTGGGGGCGGGCCGGCTCTTCGTGGTCAAGAGCCGGCCCGGCCTCCGTCAGACCTCTTCGACGCTGCTCGGCTCGCGCCGGGACAGGTCGATGCCGAGCTCCTCGGCGGCGCGGAACACGTCCTCGTCGGAGTCCCGCATCTCGATGGACTGGCCGTCCGAGGACAGCACCTCCACGTTGAGGCAGAGCGACTGCATTTCCTTGATGAGAACCTTGAAGGACTCGGGAATGCCGGGCTCGGGGATGTTCTCGCCCTTGACGATGGCCTCGTAGACCTTCACGCGGCCGAGAACGTCGTCGGACTTGATGGTCAGGAGCTCCTGCAGGGCGTAGGCGGCGCCGTACGCCTCAAGGGCCCACACCTCCATCTCACCGAAGCGCTGACCACCGAACTGCGCCTTACCACCGAGCGGCTGCTGGGTGATCATCGAGTACGGACCGGTCGAACGGGCGTGCAGCTTGTCGTCGACCAGGTGGTGCAGCTTGAGGATGTACATGTAGCCGACCGAGACCGGCATGGGGAACGGCTCGCCGGAGCGGCCGTCGAAGAGCCGGGCCTTGCCGGTGGAGTTCACCAGGCGCTCACCGTCACGGGTGAGGGTGGTGTTGTCCAGCAGGCCGGTGATCTCGTCCTCGCGGGCGCCGTCGAAGACCGGGGTGGCGAGGTTGGTGCCGCCCTGGACGGTGTCGGCGCCGATCGCCTGCAGGCGCTGGGCCCACTCGTCGGCGAGGCCGGAGACGTCCCAACCCTGCTTGGCGAGCCACCCGAGGTGGATCTCCAGGACCTGTCCCGGGTTCATTCGGGACGGGACACCCAGCGGGTTCAGGATGATGTCGACCGGGGTGCCGTCCTCCAGGAACGGCATGTCCTCGACCGGCAGGATCTTCGAGATGACGCCCTTGTTGCCGTGACGGCCGGCGAGCTTGTCACCGTTGGTGATCTTGCGCTTCTGGGCCACGTAGACGCGGACCAGCTGGTTGACGCCCGGGGGCAGCTCGTCGCCCTCTTCGCGGTCGAAGACGCGGACGCCGATGACCTTGCCGGACTCACCGTGCGGCACCTTCAGCGAGGTGTCGCGGACCTCACGGGCCTTCTCGCCGAAGATCGCGCGGAGCAGGCGCTCCTCCGGGGTCAGCTCGGTCTCGCCCTTGGGCGTGACCTTGCCGACCAGGATGTCGCCGGTGACGACGTCGGCGCCGATGCGGATGATGCCGCGCTCGTCGAGGTCCGCGAGGACCTCCTCGGAGACGTTCGGGATGTCCCGGGTGATCTCCTCGGGGCCGAGCTTGGTGTCACGGGCGTCGACCTCGTGCTCCTCGATGTGGATCGAGGAGAGGACGTCGTCCTGCACGAGGCGCTGCGACAGGATGATCGCGTCCTCGTAGTTGTGACCCTCCCAGGACATGAACGCCACGAGGAGGTTCTTGCCGAGGGCCATCTCGCCCTCGTCGGTGCAGGGGCCGTCGGCCAGCACCTGGTTGACCTCGACCCGGGAGCCCTCGTCCACGAGCACCTTCTGGTTGAAGGCGGTGCCCTGGTTGGAGCGGGTGAACTTGGCGGCGCGGTACGTGGTGTACGTGCCGTCGTCGTTCGCCACGGTGACGTAGTCGGCCGAGACCTCCTGGACGACACCGGCCTTCTCGGCGGTGATGACGTCCGCGGCGTCGACGGCGCAGCGGTACTCCATGCCGGTACCGACCAGCGGAGCCTCGCTCTTCAGCAGCGGCACCGCCTGGCGCATCATGTTCGAGCCCATGAGCGCGCGGTTGGCGTCGTCGTGCTCGAGGAACGGGATCATGGCGGTCGCGACCGACACCATCTGGCGCGGCGAGACGTCCATGTAGTCGATCTCGGTGCCCGGGATGTAGTCGATCTCGCCGCCGCGGCGGCGGACCAGGACACGCGGCTCGGCGAAGGTCAGCTCCGGCGTCAGCGGGGCGTTGGCCTGCGCGATGACGTAGCGGTCCTCCTCGTCGGCCGTGAGGTAGTCGACCTGCTCGGTGACGACACCCTCGATGACCTTGCGGTACGGGGTCTCGATGAAGCCGAACGCGTTGACCCGGCCGTACGAGGCGAGCGACCCGATCAGACCGATGTTCGGGCCTTCCGGGGTCTCGATCGGACACATGCGCCCGTAGTGCGAGGGGTGCACGTCACGGACCTCGAAGCCGGCGCGCTCACGGGAGAGACCACCGGGACCGAGGGCGGACAGACGACGCTTGTGGGTCAGGCCCGACAGCGGGTTCGTCTGGTCCATGAACTGCGACAGCTGGCTGGTGCCGAAGAACTCCTTGATGGAGGCGACGACCGGCCGGATGTTGATCAGGGTCTGCGGCGTGATCGCCTCGACGTCCTGGGTGGTCATGCGCTCGCGCACGACGCGCTCCATACGGGCGAGACCCGTACGGACCTGGTTCTGGATGAGCTCGCCGACGTTGCGCAGACGACGGTTGCCGAAGTGGTCGATGTCGTCGACCTCGACCACGATGTCGCGGCCCTCGGTGTCGCGCCACTCGGTCTCGCCCGCGTGCAGCTTCACCAGGTACTTGATCGCACCGATGATGTCGGGCTCGGTGAGCACGCCGGAGTCCAGCGACTCGGCGTTGCCCAGCTTGCGGTTGACCTTGTAACGGCCGACCTTGGCGAGGTCGTAGCGCTTCGGGTTGAAGTAGAGGTTCTCCAGAAGCGTCTGCGCGGCCTCGCGGGTCGGCGGCTCGCCCGGGCGCAGCTTGCGGTAGATGTCGAGCAGCGCGTCGTCCTGGCCCTGGGTGTGGTCCTTCTCCAGGGTGGCGCGCATCGACTCGTACTCGCCGAACTCCTCGAGAATCATCTCGTTGGTCCAGCCGAGCGCCTTGAGCAGCACGGTGACGGACTGCTTGCGCTTGCGGTCGATGCGGACGCCGACCATGTCGCGCTTGTCGATCTCCATCTCCAGCCAGGCACCACGCGAGGGGATGACCTTGCAGGAGTAGATGTCCTTGTCGGACACCTTGTCCAGGGTGGAGTCGAAGTACACACCCGGGGAGCGGACGAGCTGCGAGACGACGACACGCTCGGTGCCGTTGATCACGAACGTGCCCTTGTGGGTCATGAGCGGGAAATCGCCCATGAAGACCGTCTGAGACTTGATCTCACCGGTCTCGTTGTTGGTGAACTCGGCCGTGACGAAGAGCGGGGCCGCGAACGTGAAGTCGCGGTCCTTGCACTCGTCAATGGAGTTCTTCGGCGGCTCGAAACGGTGGTCGCGGAAGGTCAGCGACATCGACCCACTGAAGTCCTCGATCGGGGAGATCTCTTCGAAGATCTCCTCCAGACCGGACTTGGTGGGGACGTCCTGACCACTCTCCAGGGCCGCCTCGACCCGGGACTTCCAGGCCGCGTTGCCGAGCAGCCAGTCAAAGCTCTCGGTCTGCAGGGCCAGGAGGTTCGGGACCTCGAGGGGCTCCTTGATCTTCGCGAACGAGACGCGGAGCGGGGCGGTGGATGCGGCGGAATTGTTCGAGGCGTTGCGCGGCGCGGCCAAGAGGGGGGTCCTTCCGAGGGCTCGGAGCTCACTGCGCGCGTACCGGCCGGGCCTGGAAAGGTTTGGTCCCACCTCCCTCGCCACTGGCCTCCGCCTGGGGGTGAAACCCGAGGTCAGAGCCGTTTTGCGGAGGCGGTGCCAGACCCCTTCAGGGCAACGCAAACTCCGGGCGACGAGTCACGGAGCAGCTAACAGGCAGCGCAAAGGGACAGTGTAGCCAAACGGCACACTGCTGTCCAGCTCTGATTCGGAAACCGAATCGGAGACTCCTCCCGGTAGCCGGCGGACGCGAACGCCCACCGGGTACTGCACGGGCCCGGACGCTGCCGGGCCACTTCGACTCACGTGGAGTCACTTCCCTCCGGAGCCGCTGGTTATGCATCCACCAGCGAACCAACCGGGGCGGACTCGCGCCACGAGAATCGCGCGCCGCGCCTGGTTCGTCAAGGGCCCGCCTCCGACGCGGGCCTCGATCCGTTCATCGCCGCCGACCCTCCCGGCGTTACAGAAGCCGTGGTGAGGGCCACTCTCGATGACAGCGATCACCCTACCCGCCCGGACCGACAGTGCCGAGTGGGCTCTCGGCCACACTCGCGCGCCCGGGCCGGCCGGGCCCGCCGCGGGGGCGCCGCCGGCCCGGCGGGGCCCGGCGGGGCCGGCGTCCGCGTCCGGGAACGCGAAAAGGCCGGGCCGACCACCCGTGAGGGTGTTCGGCCCGGCCCGTGGCGCCGCGGGGGGGCCCGGAGGGGGGGGGGGGGGGGGCCCCCCGCGCCGGCGGGGGGCGGTTATACATAAATACCAGGGCCCCCCCCACCCAAAGAAATAGAAGGGGGGGGGCGGGGGAGAG
>NZ_JBHYYB010000146.1:0-15314 GCF_042752535.1 Kitasatospora sp. NPDC059327
GTCGGGGTGGACGCCGAGGGACTGCCAGAGGCGGGCGAGGGAGACCATGACGGCGAAGAGGGCGGGTTGGACGATGTCGACGCGGGTGAGGTCGTGGTGGCCGCGCAGGGCGTCGGTGAGGTTCCAGTCGGTGTGGGGGGTGAGGGCTTCGGCGCAGGCTTCGATGTGGGTGCGGAACGCCTGGGAGGTGTCGAGGAGTTCGGCGCCCATGCCGATCCATTGGGAGCCCTGGCCGGGGAAGACGAAGACGGTGCGGCCGCCGGTGGCGGTGCCGTGGACGAGGCCCGGTGCGGTGGTGCCGTCGGTGAGTGCGGTGAGCCCGTTCAGCAGTTCGTCCCGGCTGTCGCCGATCACCACCGCGCGGTGCTCGAACAGCGACCGTTCGGTGGTCAAGGCCCGGGCCACGTCGGCGGGTTGCCACTGTGGGTGGGTGTCGACGGCGGTTCGCAGTCGTTCGGCCTGGGCGCGCAGCGCCGCCGGGGTCCGGGCGGACAGGGCCCAGGGCAGCGCGCCGCCGGCCGGCTTCGGGTCCGTCGCCGGTTCCGTCTCCCGGGTCGGTGCCTGTTCGAGGATGACGTGTGCGTTGGTCCCGCTGACTCCGAAGGAGGAGACGGCCGCGCGGCGGGGCCGGCCGGTCGCGGGCCAGTGGCGGGCCTCGGTGAGGAGTTCGACCGCGCCGGCGCTCCAGTCCACGTGGTTGGTGGGTTCGTCGACGTGCAGGGTGGCGGGCAGCACGCCGTGCCGCATGGCCAGCACCATCTTGATCACGCCACCGACCCCGGCGGCGGCCTGGGTGTGCCCGATGTTGGACTTCAACGAGCCCAGCCAGAGCGGTCGTTCGGCCGGGCGGGCCTGTCCGTAGGTGGCCAGCAGGGCCTGCGCCTCGATCGGGTCGCCCAGCTTGGTGCCCGTCCCGTGCGCCTCCACCGCGTCGATCAGGTCCGGCGAGAGCCGGGCGTCGGCCAGTGCCGCCCGGATCACCCGCTGCTGCGAGGGGCCGTTGGGCGCGGACAGGCTGCTGCTCGCACCGTCCTGGTTGATCGAGGAGCCGCGCAGGACGGCGAGCACCCGGTGCCCCAGGCGCTCGGCCTCGGAGAGCCGCTCGACCAGCAGCATGCCCGCGCCCTCGCCCCAGGCGGTGCCGTCGGCCGCGGTGGCGAAGGACTTGCAGCGCCCGTCCGGGGCCAGCCCGCCCTGGCGGCTGAACTCGACGAAGGTGTCGGGGGTGGCCATCACGGTGACGCCGCCGGCCAGGGCCATCGCGCAGTCGCCGCGCCGGACGGCCTGGGCGGCGAGGTGCAGGGCGACCAGCGAGGAGGAGCACGCCGTGTCCACCGTGACGGCCGGTCCCTCCAGGCCGAGGACGTAGGCGATCCGGCCGGACGCCACGCTGCCCGCCGTCCCGCTGCCCAGGAAGCCGGCCACCGACTCGTCCACCGAGGCCAGTCGGGTGCCGTAGTCGTGGTACATCAGGCCGGTGAAGACGCCGACCCGGGTGCCGCGCACCGTCGCCGGGGGGATGCCGGCCCGCTCGAAGGCCTCCCACGCCGTCTCCAGCAGCAGTCGCTGCTGCGGGTCCATCGCCGGTGCCTCGCGCGGGCTGATGTCGAAGAACGCCGGGTCGAAGTCGGCCGCGTCGTCGAGGAAGCCGCCCTCGCACACGTATGAGGTGCCGGGGCGCAGGCCGTCGGGGTCGTAGAAGTCCTCGATCCGCCAGCCGCGTTCGGCGGGCGGCGCGCCGACGGCGTCGCGTCCGGCGGCCACCAGGTCCCAGAGCTCGTCCGGCGTCCGCACCCCGCCCGGGTAGCGGCAGCTCATCCCGACGATCGCGATCGGGTCGCGGTCGGCGGCCTCCAGCTCGGTCACCCGGCGGCGTGCCTCGCCGAGTTCGGAGGCAGCCCACCGGAGGTGCTCGCGAAGCTTGTCTTCTTGTGCCACTTGAGCCTGCTCCTAAAGCCGGTGCGGGTGTCGACCTGGTTCTGCCGGGCCCTCAGCGGGCGCGGAGCTGGTTGAGTACGTCGAAGAGTTCGTCGTCGCTCGCCGAGGCGAGGTCGGTGGGGTCGGCGGGGGCGGTCGGGCCGTCGCCGCCCCGGCTGTCGTCGCCCCAGCGGGAGAGGAGGTCCTTCAGCCGGTGCGTGATCGCCGTCCGGGCCTGGTCGTCGTCGGTGAAGGGCGTCAGGAACGCCTCCAGCCGGTCGAGTTCCGCGAGCGCCGGGCCCATCGCCGTGGTCTCCCCGGTGCCGAACTCGGCGCAGAGGTGGTCGGCCAGGGCGGCGGCGGTGGGGTGGTCGAAGATCAGGGTGCTGGGCAGCTGGAGGCCGGTGGCGTCCTGCAGCCGTTCCTGGAGTTCGAGGTTGGCGAGCGAGTCGAAGCCCAGGTCGACGAAGCCCTGCTCCGGGTCGATGTCCTCGGCCGCGGACTCGGCCAGCACGACCGCCGCGTGGGTGCGGACCAGGTCGAGCAGGGCCCGCCGGCGGGCGGGCTCCGGCAGCGCCCGGAGGTGCTGCGCGAAGTCGCTCACCGGGTCCGCGTCCGGGGCGGTCGGCGCCGCCGCCGGAGTCGGTGCGGTGACCAACTCCTGGAGAAGCGCCGGCAGCCGGCCCTGATCGGATCGGTCCCGCAGGCCCGCGGGATCGAGGCGGACCGGGACGAGCACCGACTCAGTGATCATCATACGGGCGGCATCGAAGAGATCAAGTGCTTCCGTCGTGGAAAGCGCCCGGACGCCGTCCCGGTCCAACCTGGCGGTGGAGACGGCGTCCAGACGGTCCGTCAGATCACTGCGCTCGGCCCACAGTCCCCAGGCCAGGGACAGGGCGGGCAGGCCCGCGCCGCGCCGTCGCTGCGCGAGCGCGTCGAGAAAGGCGTTGGCGGCGGCGTAGTTGGCCTGTCCGGCGGTGCCGAAGGTGCCCGAGGCGGACGAGAACAGGACGAAGGCGTCGAGATCGGCGTGCCGGGTCAGGTCGTGCAGGTGCCAGGCCGCGTCCACCTTCGGCCGCAGCACGGCGGCCAGCCGCTCGGGCGTGAGCGCGGTCAGCAGGCCGTCGTCGACCACGCCGGCCGCGTGGACGACCGCCTTCAGCGGATGGGCCGCGGGGACCGAGCGCAGCAGACCGGCCAGCGCCTCCCGGTCGGCGGCGTCGCAGGCGGCGACGGTGACCTCCGCGCCCAGGGCGGTGAGCTCCGCCACGAGCTCGGTCGCGCCCGGTGACCGGTCTCCCCGGCGGCCGGTCAGCAGCAGGTGCCGGGCACCGCGTTCGACCAGGTGGCGTGCGAGCAGCCGGCCGAGGGTGCCGGTTCCGCCGGTGATCAGGACGGTGCCGTCCGGGTCGAACGACGGGTCGCCGTCCTCGGCGCGGTCGACCGGCGTCAGCCGGGGTGCCAGCAAGGTGTTCTGCCGCAGCGCCAGCTCGGGTTCGTCCGAGCCGACCGCCAGGGCCGGCACGGTGGCGGACGGTGCCGCGCCGTCCAGGTCGAGCAGTCCGAAGCGCTTCGGGTGTTCGGCCTGCGCCGACCGGAGCAGCCCCCGGACGGCGGCCGCGGCGAGGTCGGGCGCGGGGTCGTCCGGGCCGGTGACCTGGGCGCCGCGCGTCACCACGACCAGGCGGGCGGCGCCGAACCGGGGTTCGGCCAGCCAGGACCGGACGAGCCGCAGGGCTTCGGCGGTGGCGGCGTGGACGGCGGCCGGCCCGTCGGCCCCGGCGGGCGGCAGGGCAGCGAACACCACGTCCGGCACCGGGGTGTCGGCGGCGGCCAGGGCGGCGAGGTCGGGATGGTGCGGGTGGGGGCCGGCCGGGAGAGCGGGGCCGACCAGCGCCGTCCGCGCGGTGGCGGTGGCCGGGTCGGCCGGGACGGGCACCCAGCGGACCCGCCACAGCGGCGCCGGGCCGGCCGCGTCCTCGTGCATCGGCCGGGACCGCAGGCTCGCGACCGAGGCCACCGGGACACCGGCCGCGTCGGCGGCCTCGAAGGCGACCGCGTCGGGGCCGGCCGGGGCGAGCCGCACCCGCAGGGCCGCGGCGCCGGCCGGCCGCACCGAGACGCCGTGCCACGCGAACGGCACCGGCACCCGCCCCGACGCCTGCGGCGAGCCGACCGCGTACGCCTGGAGGGCGGCGTCCAGCAGCGCCGGGTGGAGGCCGTACCGGGCTGCCTCGCTCCGGTCCGCCTCCGGCAGGGCGACCTCGGCGAACACCTCGTCACCGCGCCGCCAGAGCGCGCGCAGCCCGCGGAAGGCGGGGCCGTAGTCGACGCCGAGGGCGGCCAGCCGGCGGTAGCACCCGTCGAGGGCGACCGGCTCGGCGCCGGGCGGCGGCCAGGCCACCAGGTCGGAGGCCGTCACCCGAACCTCCGGAGCCAGCACGGCGGTGGCGTGCCGGCTCCAGGGGGCGTCCTCGGGGGAGGCGGCGCGCGAGGACAGCTCCACCGCACGGCGGCCGGTCCCGTCCGGGGCGCCGACGGCCAGCCGGATCCGGACCCCGGCCTCCGGGGCTGCCCCGGGGGCGGGCAGCTCCAGCGGGGCGAGCAGGGTCAGCTCGGCGATGTGCGCGCAGCCCGTCCGGGCGCCCGCCCGGCGGACCAGCTCGACGACGGCGGTGCCGGCCAGCAGCACCCGCCCCCGGACCGTGTGGTCGGCCAGCCACGGCAGCTCGCGCGGCGAGAGCCGGCCGGTGAACAGCAGCCCGTCGCCGTCCGGCAGTTCGACGACGCCCCGGAGCAGCGGGTGGTCCGCCGGCGCCAGCCCGGCGGCCTGCACGTCGGGTTCGGCCGGCCCGTCCTCCAACCAGTGGCGCCGGCGCTGGAAGGCGTAGGTCGGCAGGTCGACCGGGTCGAGTCCGGTGGCGGGGAACACCGCCGACCAGTCGGCGGGCCCGCCCTGGACGTGCAGGGCGGCCAGGCCGGTGAGGGACGCGTCCGTGCCGTCGACGACCTGGACGGTCGGGCCGGCGAGCCGCGCGGTCAGTGCGGTCAGCTCGGTGTCGAGCACCAGGAACCGGGTGTGGCCGCGGTCCAGCAGCTCCGGTACGGACTCGTCCGCCGCGCTGGTGAGCACGGGGATCCGGGTGCCCGTCGGATCAGGCCGTCCGCCGGAGAGCGCCGCGCGCGCCCCCTCCACGAGTGACAGCGCGCCCGCGACACAGGCGCCCGCGACCAGGCCGTCGCCCGCCGCGACCAGGGCGGCCGGGCGGACCCCGTACTCCTCCCAGAGCCCGGCGAGGGCGACCAGCACCGCCCAGCGCACCGAACGGCCGACCTCGGCCCGCGCCGGATCGGGGGCGCTGGGCGCGCCGCGCAGCACGTCCGTCGCGGTCCAGCCGGCCGCCTCGGCCAGCGCGGCGTCGCACGTGGCGAGCCGGGCGGCGAACGAGGGCGACGCGTCCAGCAGCCGGGCGGCCCGGTCGAGCCGGTCCGCCGGTCGGTCGGGCAGGACGAGGACCACCCGCTCGTCCCCGCCGGCGACGCCCTCGACCAGTCCGGGCCGGGCCTCGCCGTCCGCCAGGGCGGCCAGGGCCGTCCGCAGCCGCGCCAGGTCCGGGCCGAGCAGCACGGCCCGGTGCTCGAACACCGTCCGGGTGCGGGCCAGCGCCGCGCCGACCGAGGCCGCGGACCGCCCGGGGTGCTCGTCGAGGTGGGTCAGCAGCCGTCCGGCCTGCGCGCGGAGCGCGGCCGCCGTCCGGCCGGAGAGCACCCACGGCACGGTCGCCGGGCCGGTCGGCGCCGCCTCGGGCGTCTCCTCGGGAACCTCGGCGGCGGCCTCCTCCAGGACGAGGTGCGCATTGGTGCCGCTGACCCCGAAGGACGACACCCCGGCCCGGCGCGGCCGACCGGTCGCCGGCCACGCGCGCGACTCGGCGAGCAGTTCGACGGAGCCGGCGCTCCAGTCCACGTGCGGGTTGGGCTCGTCCAGGTGCAGGGTGCGCGGCAGCACGCCGTGCCGCATCGCCATCACCATCTTGATCACTCCGGCGACGCCCGCCGCCGCCTGCGCGTGGCCGATGTTGGACTTCACCGAGCCGAGGTACAGCGGCCGCCCGTCGGCCCGGTCCTGCCCGTAGGTGGCCAGCAGCGCCTGCGCCTCGATCGGATCGCCGAGCGTCGTCCCGGTGCCGTGCGCCTCCACCGCGTCGACCTCGCGGGCCGCCAGTCCGGCGTGCTCCAGCGCCTGCCGGATCACCCGCTGCTGGGCCGGCCCGCTCGGCGCGGTCAGGCCGCTGCTGGCGCCGTCCTGGTTGACCGCGCTGCCGCGGATCACCGCGAGCACCCGGCGCCCGTTGCGTCGCGCGTCGGAGAGCCGCTCCAGCAGCAGCAGGCCGACCCCCTCGCCCAGGCCCGTCCCGTCGGCCCCGGCCGCGAACGCCTTGCACCGCGCGTCGCCGGCCAGTCCGCGCTGCCGGCTGAACTCGACCAGTGCCATCGGCGAGGCCATCACCGTCACCCCGCCGGCCAGCGCCAACGAGCACTCGCCGGCCCGGAGCGACTGGGCGGCCTGGTGCAGCGCGACCAGCGACGACGAGCACGCCGTGTCCAGGGTGACGGCCGGTCCCTCCAGACCCAGGGTGTAGGCGACCCGGCCGGACGCGACACTGCCGGTGCTGCCGTTGCCGACGTAGCCCTCGAACTCGCCCGGCACCCGGCGCAGGCGCGAGGCGTAGTCCTGGTAGATCACCCCGGCGAACACACCGGTCCGCGACCCGCGCGCCGACGACGGATCGATACCGGCCCGCTCGAAGGCCTCCCAGGCGGTCTCCAGCAGCAGCCGCTGCTGCGGGTCGGTGGCCAGCGCCTCCCGGGTGCTCATGCCGAAGAACGCCGGGTCGAAGTCGGCCGCCTCGTGCAGGAAACCGCCCTCACGGACGTACACCGAGCCGTGACGCGCCGGGTCGGGGTCGTGCAGGCCCTCGTCCCAGCCCCGGTCGGCCGGGAACGGCGAGATCGCGTCGCGCTCCTCGGCGACCAGACGCCAGAGGTCCTCGGGGGAGGTGACCCCACCGGGGTAGCGGCACGCCATGCCGATGACGGCGATCGGCTCGCGGGCGCCCTCCTCGGCCTCCTGAAGCCGCCGGCGCGTCCTGCGCAGGTCGACGGTCAGCCGCTTGAGGGTGTCGAGGACCTTCTCGTCGCTCGTCATCGCGCTGTGCGCCTCTCACTTCTTCGAAGGGTCTGGGTCACGAAGGGTCCGGGTGGGACCCGGGCCGCGACGGGGCCGGCAACGGCCCGGGGCAGGCGGATTCACGGGTTCTGCAGCTCGCCGTCGGCGATGTCGAGCAGTTCGTCGAGGGTCGCGTCCCCGAACTCGTCCTCCTCCTCGACCTCGCCGGGCGCGCCGGGACCGTTCGGCCCGGCCGTGTCCAGCCGCGCCGCCAGCGCGCGCAACCGGGCCGCGAGCCCCTCGCGCGTCGGGTCTCCTTCGGCCAGGTCACGCAGGCCGGCCTCCAGGGCGTCCAGGTCGACGGCGGCCCCGGCGCCGGAGGCCGGCGGGGCGGCGGGCCGCTCCTGGCGCTCCAGCAGGTCCCCGAGGTGGCCGGCGACGGCGGCCGGGGTCGGGTGGTCGAAGACCAGGGTTGCCGGCAGCCGCAGCCCGGTGGCCGCGTTCAGCCGGTTGCGCAGCTCGACCCCGCGCAGCGAGTCGAAACCGGACTCCAGGAAGCCCCGCCCCGCGGTGACCGCCTCCGGCGAGCCGTGGCCGAGCACCGTGGCCGCGTGGGACCGGACCAGCTCGACCAGCGCGTGCGAGCGTTCGGCGGCGGTCAGGCCGGCCAGCGACAGTCCGGCGCCCGCCCCGGCCGGCTCCTCGGCCCGGGCGGCGCGCCGGGGCGCCGCCCCGAGCAGCGCCCGCAGCAGCGGTGGCCGCCGCGCCGGGTCGCCCGCGCGCAGCGCGGCGAGGTCCAGCCGGACCGGCAGCGTCACCGGGCGGTCCTGGGCGAGCGCGGCGTCGAACAGCGCCAGGCCCTCCGCCGTGGAGATCGGCAGGACGCCCGAGCGCCGCATCCGGCGCCGGTCCGCCTCGCTCAGCGCGCCGGTCATCGCGCTCTCGGCGGACCACAGCCCCCAGGCCATCGACACCCCGGGCAGCCCCAGCGCGCGGCGGTGCGTGGCCAGACCGTCCAGATAGCCGTTGGCGGCGGCGTAGTTGGCCTGCCCGGCGCTGCCCAGCACCCCGCCCGCCGCCGAGAACAGCACGAACAGCGCGGGCTTGGCGTCCAGGGTCAGCTCGTGCAGGTGCCAGGCCGCGTCCGCCTTCGGGCGCAGCACGGCCCTGACCCGCTCCGGAGTGAGCGAGGCGAGCGTGCCGTCGTCCAGCACCCCGGCCGCGTGCACGACCCCGGTCAACGGGTGCTGGGTCGGGACGGCGGCGAGCACCTCGGCCAGCGCGTCCCGGTCGGCGGCGTCGCACCGCGCGACGGTCACCTCGGCGCCCAGCGCGGACAGCCGCTCGACGAGCTCCGCCGCCCCCTCGGCCCGCCGGCTGACGAGCAGCAGGTGCCGGATGCCGTGCTTCTCGACCAGGTGCCGGGCGACCAGCGCGCCCAGCGTCCCGGTGCCGCCGGTGATCAGCACCGTGCCCTCGGGGTCCGTCGCGGGGGCGGCGGCGCCGTCGTCCGGGCGCAGCCGTGCCAGGCGGGGCACCAGCACCCGGCCGGCCCGGACGGCGTACTGCGACTCGGCGCCGTCCAGCAGTGCCGGCAGCACCGCGGCGGCGTCCGCGCCCGGACCGTCCGGGGCGGTGTCGAGGTCCACCAGGACGAACCGGTCGGGGTGTTCGGCCTGCGCGGAGCGCACGGCGCCCCAGACGGCCGTCGCGGCGGGATCGGGCGAAGCGCCCGGATCGGCCGGGCCGGCGGGATCCGCGGTGTCGACGGCGCCGTGGGTCACCAGCACCAGCCGGGAGGCGGCGAACCGGTCGTCGGCGGCCCAGGCCTGCAGCAGCGCGATCGCCCGCTCCACGGCCCGCCCGGCGGCCTCCGCGGACCGGTGGTCCCCGTCCGGCTGCGGCGCCCAGGGAACCACGACGGCCTCGGGCACCGGCGCACCGGCGTCGAGGGCGTCGGCGAGGGCGGCGAGATCGGGGTGGCCGGACGCCGCGTGCGCGTCCGTACCGAGCACGGTGTGGCGGACGGCGCGCGTGACGGGCCGGTCTTCCGACTCGGTCCAGGCCAGTCGGAAGAGGCTGTCGGCCGCCGTGCGGTCGGCGGTGCGGTCGGCGGCGGCGCCGAGCTGCGCCGGCGAGACCCGGCGCACGGCGAGCGACTCGACGGTGGCCACCGGCAGACCGGTCGGGTCGGCCACCGACAGCGCCATGGCGTCCGGCCCGGTGGGCGTCAGCCGGACCCGCAGCGCGGTGGCGCCGGTGGCGTGCAGGGTGACACCCGCCCAGGAGAACGGCAGCCGTACCTGCTCGGCGCCGTCGATCAGGGTGGTGTGCAGGGCCGCGTCCAGCAGCGCGGGGTGGATCCCGAACCGGTCGGCGTCCGCGAACTGCTCCTCCGGCAGGGCGACTTCGGCGTACACCTCGGCGCCGAGGCGCCAGGCGGCGCGCAGGCCCTGGAAGGCCGGCCCGTACCCGAGGCCGTCCTCGGCGAGCCGCCGGTAGAGGCCGTCGAGCCCGACCGGCACGGCCCCGGCCGGCGGCCAGGCGGAGCCGGTCGCCCACCCGTCGGCCGGCGCGGTGGGGACGGCCGTTCCCACCGCGTGGCACGTCCAGGTGGTGGCGTCGCCGTTGCCGGCGTCGCCGGTGGTGTCGTCGTCGGGAGTGGAGTGGACGGTGAGCGTCCGGCGCCCGGCGTCGTCCGGCGCGCCGATCCGCACCTGGATCCGGACGGTGAGCGACGCGGGCAGGAGCAGCGGTGCCTGGAGGGTCAGCTCCTCCAGGTGGTGGCAGCCGACCCGGTGCGCGGCCTGGAGGGCGAGCTCGACGAGCGCGGTGCCGGGGGCGAGGACGGTGCCCCAGACGGCGTGGTCGGCGAGCCAGGGATGGGTGCTGACGGAGAGCCGGCCCGTCAGGATCAGGCCCTCGTCGTCGGGCAGCGCGACGGCCGCGGCGAGCAGCGGGTGCCCGGTGGAGTCGAGCCCGGAGCCGCGCGGGTCGGCGGTCGCGGGCGCGGTGAGCCAGAAGCGCTCGCGCTGGAAGGGGTAGGTGGGGAGGTCGGGGTGGTGGCCGGGGTGGAGGAGGGGGGTCCAGTCGATGGGGTGGCCGTGGGTGTGGAGGTGGGCGGCGGAGGTGAGGAGGCGGGCCCAGCCGCCCTCGTTACGGCGCAGGGTGCCGGTGGTGACGGTGGGTGTGTCGTCGAGGGTGTCTTCGATGGCGGGGGTGAGGACGGGGTGGGGACTGGTTTCGACGAAGGTGGTGTGGCCGGTGGCGGCGAGTTGGGTGACGGCCTGTTCGAAGAGGACGGGGTTGCGGAGGTTGGTGTACCAGTAGTCGGCGTCGAGCGTGGTGGTGTCGGTGAGCTCTCCGGTGACGGCCGACAGGAACGGGACACTGCCCGGCCCCGGCGCGATGCCGGCCAGCTCGGTGCGGAGTTGGTCGCGCAGGGCCTCGACGTGCGGGGAGTGGGAGGCGTAGTCGACATCGATGCGACGTGCCCGGATGCCCTGCCCCTCGCAGTGGGTGAGGAGTTCGTCGAGGGCGTCGCGGTCGCCGGCGACGACGGTGGTGGCGGGACCGTTGTGGGCCGCGACGGTGAGGCGCCCGTCCCAACGGGCGAGCAGCTCGGCGGCCTCGGTGTGCGGCAGGGGGAGGGAGGCCATGCCGCCGTGGCCGCTGAGGGTGAGGATGGCGCGGCTGCGGAGGGCGACGATGCGGGCGGCGTCGTCGAGGGTGAGGGCGCCGGCGATGTGGGCGGCGGCGATTTCGCCCTGGGAGTGGCCGAGGACGGCGTCGGGGTGGACGCCGAGGGACTGCCAGAGGCGGGCGAGGGAGACCATGACGGCGAAGAGGGCGGGTTGGACGACGTCGACGCGGGTGAGGTCGTTCTTGCCGCGCAGGGCGTCGGTGAGGTTCCAGTCGGTGTGCGGGGCGAGGGCCGCTTGGCACTGGGCGATCGACTCGGCGAACGCCTGGGAGGTGTCGAGGAGTTCGGCGCCCATGCCGATCCATTGGGAGCCCTGGCCGGGGAAGACGAAGACGGTGCGGCCGCCGGTGGGGTGGGCAGGGGTGGTGGGGGTGTTCGGGTCGGCGATGGTGTCGAGGCCGGTGAGGAGTTCGGCGGGTGTGTGGCCGAGGGCGACGGCGCGGTGGTCGTGGGTGGCGCGTCCGGTGAGGAGGGTGTGTCCGGTGGCGCGCAGGTCGGTGTCGGGGTGGGTGCGGAGGTGGTCGGCGAGTCGGGTGGCCTGGGCGCGCAGGGCCTCGGGGTCGCGGGCGGAGAGCACCCAGGGGACGACGGAGGAAGGGGAGTTGGTGGTGTCCTTCTCCTGGGCCGGCTCGGCGGGCGGGGCCTCCTCCAGGATCACGTGCGCGTTCGTCCCGCTGATGCCGAACGCCGACACCCCCGCACGGCGCGGACGCCCGTCCGCGTGCGGCCAGTCCCGTGGCTCGGTGAGCAGTTCGACCGCGCCGGCGCTCCAGTCGACGTGGGTGGTGGGTTCGTCGACGTGCAGGGTCCGGGGCAGCACGCCGTGCCGCATCGCCAGCACCATCTTGATGACACCGGCCACGCCGGCCGCCGCCTGGGTGTGTCCGATGTTGGACTTCAACGAGCCCAGCCACAACGGCTGTTCGCCGTCCCGTTGCTGTCCGTAGGTGGCCAGCAGGGCCTGCGCCTCGATCGGGTCGCCGAGCCGGGTGCCGGTGCCGTGCGCCTCCACCGCGTCGACGTCCGCCGCCGACAGCCGGGCGTCGGCCAGCGCGGCGCGGATCACCCGCTGCTGGGAGGGGCCGTTCGGCGCGGCCAGCCCGTTGGAGGCGCCGTCCTGGTTGACGGCCGAGCCGCAGACCACGGCGAGCACCGGGTGCCCGTTGCGCCGAGCCTCCGACAGCCGCTCCACCACCACCACCCCGACGCCCTCGGCGAGACCGAAGCCGTCCGCGTCCTCGGAGAAGGCCTTGCAGCGGCCACTCGCGGACAGGGCGCCCATCCGGCTGAAGCCGATGAAGGAGTCCGGAGTCGGCATCACCACCGCACCGCCCGCGACGGCCATCGTGCACTCGCCGTTGCGCAGCGACTGCGCCGCCAGGTGCAGGGCGACCAGGGACGAGGAGCACGCCGTGTCGACGGTGATCGCCGGGCCCTCCAGCCCGAACGCGTAGGACAGCCGGCCGGAGATGACACTGGTGACACTGCCGGTGATGACGTAGTCCCCGATGGCGGCCGGGGCGTCGGCGGACCGCACGCCGTACCCGTGCTGCATGGCACCGACGAAGGCGCCGGTCCGGCTGCCGCGCAGGGAGGTCAGATCGATGCCGGCCCGCTCGAAGGCCTCCCAGGAGGTCTCCAGCAGCAGCCGCTGCTGCGGGTCCATGGCGAGCGCCTCACGCGGGCTGATGCCGAAGAAGGCGGCGTCGAACGCGTCCACGTCCCGGACGAATCCGCCCTGCTCGCCGGAGACCGGGGCCAGGTCCCAGCCGCGATCGGTCGGCAGACCGGAGATCACGTCGCCGTCGGCGGCGAGCAGCCGCCAGAGCTCCTCGGGGGTCGAGACTCCGCCCGGGAACCGGCAGGCCATGCCGACGATCGCGATCGCCTCGGTGTCCGCCGACGTGTCCGCCGACGTGTCCGGGTCGGCGGCCGGCCGGGTCGTCCCGGCCGGCACGAGCACCTCGGCCGCGCCCAACTCCAGGATCTCGCGGCGCAGCTCGGCGACCAGCGCGGCCGGGGTCGGGTAGTCGAAGATCAGGGTGGCCGGGAGGCGGAGCCCGGTGGCCGCGTTCAGCCGGTTGCGCAGCTCGACCGCCGTCAGCGACTCGAACCCCAGCTCCTTGAAGGCCCGTTCGGGACGGATGGCGTCCGGCGTGCTGCGCCCCAGCACCGCGACGGCGTGCTTGGCGACCAGCTCGGCGAGCGTGCGGTGCTGCTCCGCCTCCGACAACCGGCCCAGCGAGAGCCGCAGTTCGGACTCCGCGGCCGTGGGCGTCGCCACCGATTCGGTCGACGCCGCCAGCACCTCCCGCACCTCGGGGAGTTCGCCGAGCAACGGGCTCGGCCGCAGCGCGGTGAAGAGCGGCACGAAGCGGTCCCAGTCGACGTCGGCGATCGCGACGAAGGTGTCGTCGTGGTCCAGCGCCTGCTGGAGGGCGGCGATCGCCAACTCCGCGCGCATCAGCGGAAGTCCCTGTTCGCGGACCCGCCGACGGGTCCGTTCGACGTCCTGGTCGCCGAGGTTCTTCCAGGTGTTGACGGCGTCCTCCCAGACGCCCCAGGCGACCGAGAGCATCGGCAGGCCGACGGCGCGGCCCTGCTCCGCCAGCGCGTCCAGGGCGGCGTTGGCGGCCGCGTACGCGGCGTGGTCCCCGCTGCCCCAGAATCCGGCGATGGACGAGAACAGCACGAAGGCGTCCAGCGCCTGCGGGCCGAGCAGGTCGATCAGGTGCCGGGCGCCGTCCACCTTGGCGGCCAGCACCTGGTCGAGACTCTCCGGCGTGGTGTCGACCACGGACGTCAGCTCGATGAACGCTGCCGTGTGCAGGACCGCCCGCACGGTGTGGCCGTCCGCCCGCAGCCGGCCGAGCAGGTCGGCCACCGCGTCGCGGTCGGCCACGTCGCAGGCGGCCAGGGTGACGGCGACGCCCCGCGCGGTCAGTTCGGCGGCCAGGTCCGTCGCTCCCGGCGCGTCCGGGCCCGAACGGCTGGCCAGCACGAGGTGTTCGGCGCCGTTGTCGGCCAGCCAGCGGGCCAGCCGGGGGCCGAGGCTCCCGGTACCGCCGGTGACCAGCACCGTGCCGCGCGGGCGCCAACCGCGGCTCGGCCGGCCCTCCCCGGCGGGGGCGTGCACCATCCGCCGGGCGAACAGCCCGGCCGCCCGGACCGCCACCTGGTCCTCCTCGGAGGACCGAGCCACCACCCGCAGCAGTCGCCCGAGCGACCGTTCGTCCGGTTGTCCCGGCAGGTCGACCAGACCGCCCCAGACCTGCGGCAGCTCCAGTGCGACGACCCGGCCGAGACCCCACAGCTGGGCCTGGACCTGATCGGCGGGTGCGTCCGACGGACCGGTGTGCACAGCACCGCGGGTGGCGCACCACAGCGGCGCCCGGACGCCGAGGCCGGTCAACTCCTGGACCAGCGCCAGCGTCAGCGCCACGCCGGTGGTCGCGGCGCGCCGCCCGGGCGCGCGGCCGGCGTCCAGCGCGAGGAACGACAGCACGCCCGCGAGGTCGCCCGGCTCACCACCGTCGATCACCTCGCGCAGTCGGGCGGCCAGGGCGTCGCGGTCGGCATCCACCTCCAGCAGCACCGTCCGTGCGCCCCGCGCGGCCAGGCCGCGGGTGGCCTCGGCGGCCCAGGCGTCGTCGGTGTGGCCCGCGGGGACGATCACCAGCCAGGTGCCGGAGAGCGCGGCCGCCGCCGGGTCCGCCACCGGCTTCCAGGCGATCCGGTACCGCCACTCGTCCACGGCCGAGCGGTCGCGGCTCTGCCGGTGCCAGGAGGAGAGCGCCGGCAGCAGGGTGCTCAGCGACCGTCTCTGCTCCTCGTCCTCGACCCGGAGCGTCGCGGCCACCGCGGCGATGTCCTGCTCCTCGATGGCCTCCCAGAACCCCGAGTCCGCCGCGGAGCTCGACGCCGGGGCCGAATCGGCAGGGGCGGCGTCCTGGATCCACAGGTGCTGGTGCTGGAAGGGGTAGGTGGGGAGGTCGGGGTGGTGGCCGGGGTGGAGGAGGGGGGTCCAGTCGATGGGGTGGCCGTGGGTGTGGAGGTGGGCGGCGGAGGTGAGGAGGCGGGTCCAGTGGCCTTCGTTGCGGCGCAGGGTGCCGGTGGTGACGGTGGGTGTGTCGTCGAGGGTGTCTTCGATGGCGGGGGTGAGGACGGGGTGGGGGCTGGTTTCGATGAAGGTGGTGTGGCCGGTGGTGGCGAGGGCGCGGACGGCTTGTTGGAAGAGGACGGGGTTGCGGAGGTTGGTGTACCAGTAGTCGGCGTCGAGGGTGGTGGTGTCGGTGAGCTCTGCGGTGACGGCCGACATGAAGGGGATGGTGGCCGGGCCCGGGGTGATGTCGGCGAGGTCGGTGCGGAGTTGCTCGCGCAGGGTTTCGACCTGGGGGGAGTGGGAGGCGTAGTCGACGGGGATGGTGCGGGCGCGGTGGCCGTCGTTCTTGGCCTGGTCGACGACGGCGTGGACGGCTTCGACGGTGCCGGCGATGACGGTGTGGGTGGGGCCGTTGACGG
>NZ_JBHYYB010000147.1:0-15291 GCF_042752535.1 Kitasatospora sp. NPDC059327
CGCGTGACCACCGGCCGGCCGCGCGGCCGCCGTGACCGGGCGTCAGCCCGTGATCGCCTGGAAGATGCTGAAGCCGGCCATCAACACCATGATGCCGGCCGCCACCCGGATGATGATCTTCATCGGGACGTGCTTCAGCAGCTTCTGGCCGCCGAGGATGGCGATCCCGGCGACGGCGCAGAGCGCCAGCCAGGCACCGAGGCCGACCGCGAGCGGGTCGGCGTACTTGGCGGCCAGGTTGGCGGTCATGATCTGGGTGAGGTCGCCGAACTCGGCGATCGCGACGACCACGAAGCTGGCCCCGGCGACCTTCCAGAAGCTGTTCGCGGAGGGCTCCTTGGCGGCGTGGCCGTCCTCGTCGTCGCCGCCGTGGAAGAGCAGCATCGCGGCACCGGCCAGGAAGAGCAGGCCGGTGACGCCCTCCACCCAGCGGTGCGGGAGCAGCGAGAGCAGGTGCCCCGCGACCAGGGCGATGCCGACCTGGAGGGCGAAGGCGGCGGCGATGCCCGCGAAGACATAGCTCGCCCGGTACTTGGCGCCGAGCATCAGGCTGGCCAGGGCGGTCTTGTCCGGGAGTTCGGACAGGAAGACGATGCCGAAGGTGATCGCGGCTACGGTCAGGCTCATCGGGGGTTCGGTATCCCTCGGGGTCGGGCTGTCCGGCCGCGGCAGCTCCGTGAGGGGTCGCTCCGGCCCGACAGCGCTGGTCAGAACATCACAGCACTGCGGCCGAAGGTCTCGCCGGCACCCGCGCGCGGATGCCCCGGGCGCCGGGCCCCGAGGGGCCAGTATGTCGACGGTCCGGTGGAGGGCTACTCCCCTTCAACGCGCCAAGCCTACCCGATCCCGCCGGGCGGTACGGTGCCCACCAGTCCCCGGGCCACCAGTTCCAGCACCACGAGCACCGCCACCGACTCCACCACCAGCAGCGCGATCAGCACGAACAGCTGCACCGCGCCCGCCTGCACCGGGGAGGCGCCGCCGAGCAGCATGCCGACGAACGCGCCGGGCAGCGTGACCAGGCCCACCGTCCGGGTCTGGTCGAGGGCCGGGACGAGCGAGGTCGCGGCGGCGGTCCGGCAGATCTCCAGCCGGGCGTCCCGCTCCTCGAAGCCCAGCGCGAGTGCCGCCTCCACCTCGCCGTGCCGCTGGCGCAGCTCGTCCAGGGCGCGCCGGCCGGCCAGCGAGGTGGCGGTGAGCGCGCCGCCGATCAGGATGCCCGCCACCGGGATGATCGACAGGCCCTTCGGCGGCAGCAGTCCGACGCCCAGCAGCAGCGCCAGCACCGGCAGCACCCCGGCTCCGATCGGCGCGGCCGCCCGGATCCACTGCGGTCCGGCGGTCATCCGGCGGCCGGCCGTCCGCACCGCGACCGCGAACATCAGCAGGACGAACAGCGCCGACCACCAGAGCGAGCCGACCACCCAGGTGATCACCAGGGCGACGACGGCCAGTTGCGCCACCGCGCGCAGTCCGGCCCGCAGCACCGCGTGCCCCTGCCCGAGCAGGCCCCAGCCGGCCACCGCCACGGCGGCGGCCAGCAGCACGGCGGTGACCACCCCCAGGGCGGGAGTGACCGGCAGCAGTTGGTTCTGCGCGGCCGCCGAGGGCGTCACGCCTCAGATCCAGCTGGTGAACCACATCCGGTCCTGCCAGGACGTCATGGGGATCACCTCCGCCGTGTAGAGCGGATAGAAGAAGGCGAAGCAGGCCACGATCGCCAGCACGATCAGCCCGGCCCCGGCCGCGCCGGCCCGGCGACGCTCGGGCGAGCAGCCGGGCGGCCCGAGCATCGCGCCCAGCATCTGCGCGACGGCCAGGCACAGGAACGGCACCAGCACCACCATGTAGAAGGAGAAGACCGTGCGCTCCTGGTACTGGAACCAGGGCAGGTAGACCCCGGCGACGCCGCAGAGCACCGCGCCCGAGCGCCAGTCCCGGCGGAAGAACCAGCGCCAGAGCAGGTAGACCAGGGCGAAGCAGGCCGTCCACCAGAGCAGCGGGGTGCCGAGGCCGAGGATCTGCGCGGCGCAGCCGCCGGAGGCCGTGCAGCCCTGCTGCCCGTTCGGCACCTGCTCCCAGTACATGGAGACCGGACGGCCCTGGACCAGCCAGCTGAACGGGTTCGACTGGTAGGTGTGCGGGGTGCTCAGGCCGGTATTGAAGTCGTACATCTGCGCGTGGTAGTGCCAGAGGCTGCGCAGCGGGGCCGGGACCCAGCTCATCGGGACCTGCGGCAGCGGGACGCCGAGGAAGCTGTCGGCGGAGAGGCCGGCCCGGTTGTCGGCCCAGTGCCGGTCGTACCCGCCGCCGCTCCGGCCGCCGGCAGCGAGCCAGCCGGCCCAGGAGCCGACGTACACCACCAGGGCCGAGCCGACCATGGCGAGCAGGGCGGGCAGCGCGTCCCGGCGCAGCATCGAGCGCCAGGGGCGGCGGGCGCCGGCCCAGCGGCGGCCGGACTGGTCCCAGAGCACGGTGAGCAGGCCGAAGGCGGCGAGCACCATGACCCCGTTCCACTTGACCGCGCAGGCGGCGCCGAGGGCGACACCGGCGGCGATCCGCCAGGGGCGGAGGCCGAGCCGGATCCGGTCGCCGTCCGGCTCCGCGCCGTCGCGGGCGGCGGCCAGCCGGGCGCGGGTGCGGTCGCGGTCGATCAGCAGGCTGCCGAAGGCGGCGAGCACGAAGAACATCTGGACGCCGTCGAGCAGGCCGACCCGGCTCATCACCAGCTGGAGGCCGTCGACGGCCATCAGCAGCGCGGCGGTGCACCCGATCAGGGTGGAGCCGAACAGCCGGCGGCCGATCCGGGCCAGCATCAGGACGGTGACGGTGCCGAGCAGCGCGGTCATGAAGCGCCACCCGAAGGGGTGCAGGCCGAAGCCCCACTCACCGAGCGAGATGACCCACTTGCCGAGCGGCGGGTGGGCGATGAACTCGGGCGCGGCGGTGAGCGGGACGTGCTGCGGCACGCCCAGGATGTCGGCGTTGGCGCTGTCCGGCCAGGTGCCCTCGTAGCCCTGCCGCAGCAGCGACCAGGCGTCCTTGGGGTAGTACGTCTCGTCGAAGACGAAGGCGTTGGGGTAGCCGAGGTTCCAGAACCTGAGCAGTCCGGCGAACAGCGCCACGCCGATCGGCCCGAGCCAGCCGGCCCGATCGGCCACCCGGCGCGGCAGCCCCCGACGGGCCGGAGCGGGGGCCGTCGGGGCCGCCGGTGCGGGTGGGTGCGTGAGCGCCGCTTGCGTCATAGCCTCGCCGATTCGCCTGTCTCGCCTGTGCCGGCCGGGGCCGGGCGGTCAACAGCCACTGACACTATGTGGCGGTGGTCGCGAATCCAAGCGCGACAAGCGCCGTCCAGGTGACCCGGACGGCGCAGTCGTGGCATGTCGGAGCGGGTGTCACGCGGCGGTCTGCAGCTCCCGGACCGGCAGCGCCGTGTGGACGACCGCCGGGGCGGCGTTGTCCTGGACGGCGGTGAGGTACGGCCGCAGCCGCAGCGCGAGGACCACGATCAGTACGGTGGAGCCGGCCATCGCCGCCAGGTAGAGCGGCCAGGTGCCGGAGCCGACCAGCAGCACGCCGACGGCCGGGCCGACCGCGATCGCGATCTGCTTCACCAGGGCGTACCCGGAGTTGTAGGTGCCGAGCAGCCGGGCCGGGGCGAGGTCGGCGACGATCGGGCCCAGGGTGGGGGCGAGCAGCGACTCGCCGACCCCGAACAGGGCGTAGATCGAGACGATCGCGACCGTGGCGGCCATGGTCTCGGTCCGGATCAGACCGGCCACCAGGGCCATCGCCCAGGCGCCCAGCCAGACCACGCCGGCCGCGGCCATCGCGGTGGTGCGCCGGCGGCGGGCGGTGATCCGCACCATGAACATCTGCAGCACCACGATGGTCAGCGCGTTGGCACCGATGGCGATGCCCAGGGTGGAGGGCGCGGTGCCGACGGTGTCGGTGGCGAAGGCCGCGACACCGGACTCGAACTGGCCGTAGCAGGTGAAGAAGATCAGCCCGGCGAGCACGCAGAGCCGCAGCATCGCCTTGTCGGCGACCAGCGCCCGCAGGCCCTGGGGGCCCTGCGGCTGTCCCTGGAGCAGGACCGGGGCGGCGTTCGGGATCCGGGCGCCGCCGGTGACCAGGGCCAGGCCGAGGAAGGTGACGGCCTCGATGGTGAACAGCCGGGTCAGGCTGGCCGGGTCGGCGACGTCGACGATCTGGCCGCCGACCAGCGCGCCGATGCCCATGCCCAGATTGATCAGGGTGAACTGCAGCGCGAAGGCGTGCGACCTGGTCGCGACGGTCGAGCAGCGGACGATCATGGTGGCGAGCGCCGGCTGGCAGGTGGTTACGCCCGCGCCGAACAGGAAGGAGGAGACCAGCAGCCCCGGCGTCCCGGTGGCGTGTCCGAAGGCGAACGCGCCGGTGGCGGCGAGCGCGGCACCGGCGAGCAGCACCGGGCGCGGGCCGTACCGGTCGATGCCGCGGCCGGTGAACGGGAGCACGGCGAGCGCGGCCAGCGCGAAGACGGTGAACACCATCCCGGCGGCCAGCGAGCCCAGACCCCGCACCTGGTCCACGTACACGAACATGTACGGCATCGTGAACCCGCTGCCGAACGCGCTGAGCGCGTTGCCGATCTGGACGCGGCGCAGCGGGCCGCCCGCCCCATGACGCCGCTGCCTCTGCTGCTTCACCGTGCCGGTCACCGTGCACACCCCTTCACTGGGTTTCGATGGATACTCTTAAGGCCAGAAGATTTAAGACCTAAAGTCTGCCGAGATAAAGTCTTAGCACCGGAAGACTGTGGAGTCAAAGGCTTAAGGTGTGCACCCCACCGTGCGACACTGGTCGGCATGACAGCAGACAAGCCCGCGCCGGCCGCCCCCGACGAACTGGGCATCGCCGAGCAGGTGGCCGTCTACCAGCGGGAATTCCCCACCGTGGACCCGCAGGTGGAGACCATCGTGCAGACCCTCTCCCGGGTCGCCCGGCGGATGGGCGTCGCCTACGGCCGGCAGCTGACTGTGCTCGGAATCACCCCCGCCGAGTGGGAGGTGCTCAAGGCCCTGGTGGTCGCCGGCAGCCCCTACCGGCTCGGGCCGGGCGAGCTGGCCAAGCGGCTCGGGCTCACCCCGGCCGCGATGACCCACCGGATCGACCGGATGGTCGCCGAGGACCTCGTCACCCGGGAGCGGGACGAGAGCAACCGGGTCCGGGTGATCATCGAGCTGACCGAGAACGGCCGCGACAAGTGGCTGGAGTCGATGCGGATGGCCGCCGTCTTCGAGGAGGAGCTGCTCCAGGACGTCGTCGGCGAGGAGCGCACCGTCCTGTCCGGGATGCTGGCCCGGATGCTGCGCCGGATCGAGGAGAGCCAGCCCGACGCCCTCGGGCGCACCGACGACCTGGCCTGAGCGGCCCGGAACGTGGAAAGTCCGGCCCGCCGGGGGATCGTCCCCCGGCGGGCCGGACTCGTTCGGCGCGAGGATCCGTCAGGCCCTCGGCTCGCTCAGGTGCTCGGGCGCTCGCGCACCCGGGTGTTCAGGCACTCGGGCACGCGCGCGCCCGGGTGGTTCGACCGTACGGCCTCAGCAGGGGCCGTTGTCGGTCCAGACGCCCCACTGACCGGTGGTGGTGGGGTCCTCGCCCTTGGTCCACCACTTGTTGGTGTAGTAGTGGCCCTTCCAGGAGACCTTGGTGGAGGTCGCGTAGGTGGTGGCCGCGTCCCAGCTCGGGGCGGCGGAGCAGCCGGCCGGAGTGGTCGGGGTGGCGGTCGGCGTCACCGTCGGGGTCGCGGTGGGGGTGGCCGTCGGCGTGGCCGTCGGGGTCACGGTGGGGGTCGCCGTCGGGGTCGGGGTGGGGCTCGGCGCGGCCGGGCAGGCGGCGGCGGAGCCGTTGGTGGCCTCGACCATCTTGTCGAACAGCGCGGTCTTGGTGCCCAGGTCGTACAGCGAGAAGGCGAAGGAGCCGCCGAGGCCGTTGCAGTGGGCGTAGTCCACCTTGGCCTGGATCGAGCGGGCGTCCTCACCGGACCAGAAGGTGGTGCCGTCGTAGAAGTACGTGGTCTTCGCGGTGTCGTCCCAGAAGGTCTTCGCCGGGTTGTCGACGAAGCCCGCCAGCTCCTTGTACATCTGGATACCGGGGACGCTGCCGGACATCGAGGCGCCGGCGGCCGGGCCGGTGGCCGGCTGGAAGAGGCCGTTCTTGCCGTTGTTCTGGACGCCGGTCCAGCCGCGGTAGTAGAACGGCACACCCACGTTGATCTTCTTGGCGGGGAAGCCGCCGGGGATGCCGTAGTCGGTGTCACCCGCGGTGTACGCCTTGATCGCCGCGTCGACCGAGTACTTCCCGTTGCCCGGCTTGGCCGGGGTCATCGGGTCGTCCGGGCCGGAGTAGATCGGGGCCTGGTGGTTGGTCGGGCCCTTGGCGTCCCAGGCACCGTGCATGTCGTAGGTCATGATGTCCAGGAACGTGAGGTACTGACCGATCTTGTCGGTCTCCACGTTCCGGATCTTGTCCTGACCGGCACCCACGGCCGCCGCGGTGGCGTAGGTCTTGCCGTCGACCTTGCCCTGCGCGTCCAGCTGCTCGCGCAGCTCCTTCAGCAGCAGGGTGAAGTTCTGCTTGTCGTTCGGGCTCTCCAGGTTGCCGGTGTGGCCACCGCCGCCCGGGTACTCCCAGTCGATGTCGATGCCGTCGAAGATGCCGGCCGCCGAGCCCGCGCCGCCGTAGCCCGCGTCCACCGGCAGGTTGCCCTTGATGAACATGTCGATGCAGGACGAGACCAGCTTCTTGCGCGAGGCGTCCGTGGCGGCCGCCGCCGAGAAGTACTTGGAGTACGTCCAACCACCCAGCGAGATCAGGACCTTGAGGTTGGGGTTCTTCGCCTTCAGCTTCTTCAGCTGGTTGAAGTTGCCCGCGATCGGCTGGCCCCAGGCGTCGCCGACGCCGTCGACCGCGATGTCCGGACCGAAGCTCTTCTGGTAGTCGGCGAACGCGTCGCCCGCACCGTCACCCGCGTTGGGGTTGTTGTCGTCCTGGCTCGCGGCCTTGGTGGCCTCGAAACAGTTCAGGTTGGTGGGGTGGATGTTGGCGAACGAGTAGATCAGGTAGTCCAGCTTCCCGGCGACGCCGGTGTCCTGGATCGTCTTCGGGTAGTACGCGTTCGCGTAGATCGACCACTGGTCGAAGTAGGCGACCTTGATGCCACCGCTGGTGGCGGGCGCGCCGGTGGAGTTGGTGACGGCCGCGCTGGCCGAGGCGCCACCGGTGAGGGCGAGGCCCGCGCCGAGCAGCAGGGAGGCGGTCGTGCCGACCGCGATGGCGGCCAGGCTCTTCGGGCGCCGGCGGCGGCCGCCGTCCGGGGCCGGGGTCCCGGCCCTTTCGATACGTGAACGGAGCATGGGTGCGTGACTCCTGGTTGTGGGGGATCCGCCGCGCCTGGCGGGCTCGCACGGGGTGGGGCCGTGCGACCAGGGCATGACAGAACGGGGGAAGGGAATCGAGCGGGAACATGCCTTGACGGACACCGGGATATGCCGAACCGGCGCCCGCGGTCGAAGACCGCTGACGCCGGTTCAGGGGCTCCCTGCACCTGTGGATTAAAATGGACTAGACCAACTCCCCCGTCAAGGGGTGATGTTGAGGCTTGAGTCGCCCTTAAGGTTGCGCCCCCGCTCCACCGACCTCGCTGACCTGCGGTTCAGTACCGGACGGCGTTGGCCACCACGACCTTGACCGAGCCCGAGAGGTCGCGGTTGCTGCGCGCGGTGGCCTGGGCACTCTGTCCGGCGGCCACGTCCGGGACGGTCACCGCGGTCGCGTCCAGCACATTGCCGGAGTCGTCGGTGAAGTTGACCTGGATCACGTACCGGTTGGACTGCTGCCCGTGGTTGGTGACGGTGAGCGTCGCCTCGGCCTTGCCGTCCGAGGCGATCGTCACCGTGCCCGCGGTGATGTCCCCCTTGGCGTCCAGCCCGCCCTTGACGCTCGCGACCGCCGAGGAGGCCACCGCGGCCGCCGAGGACGCGGCCGACGCCACGGCCGAGGAGGCCGCCGAGGAGAGCCCGCCCGCGACGGAGGCCGCCGCCGAGGCGGCGGCGGAGGCCGCGGCCGAGACTCCCGACTCCACCGCGGCGGCGGCCGAGGAGGCGACCTTGCTCGCCGTGCCGCCCGAGGAGCAGCCGGCCAGCGCCGCCGCGCCCAGGACGGCCGCGGCCAGCGTGCCGGCCACCGCCCGGCGCGGGCGGCGGACCACCGGGGCGGTGACGTCCTGGGCGGTGGTACGGGTGGGGCGGCTGGCCCCGGTCGGCGGCTGGCGGTCCATGGTGTCCTCGTTTCTGCGCTTCGGGGTCGGCGCGCTTCGGGAGCTGCGCTTCGGGGTCGGCGCGCAGCGGGTTCCGCGCAGTGGGGGTCCCTGCGCTCCGGGGTCCGCGCGCCTCGACGGCGCCGCGCCCCGGTTCGGTGCCGGGCGGCCCGGCACACCTCACGGCCACCCTCCGGGGCCCGGGCCGGGCCCGCCAACAGGGCTGATGCATCCGGGTGAGGCCCGCCGCGGGCCGCCGCGGGCCGCTCCCCCGGCGGGCGGCCACGACCCTCGCGCGCGACCGTCGCCGAGGGTGCGGCTTCGTTCCCGGGGGCCTTCTCGGGAGCGGGCGCCGCTTCGGCCGCGGGGGCGGTTTCAGGACAGCCCCGAGCCCTCCTGCGCCTGCGCCTCCACGGCGGCCCGTTCCTCGCGCAGCCGCACCACGTGCCGGCGGCGGGCCACCACGCCGTACGCCGAGGCCGCGCTGGCGGCGAACGCCAGCACACCCACCCAGGGCTGGTCGAAGGCATGACCGGTCAGGTGGTCCAGCGAGTACCGCCCCGGGCCGGCCAGGCCCAGCGCGAGCCCGGTCGCCCCCAGGAACGCCGGGTACTCGTAGCCGCCCGAGGTCACGAAGAAGCCGGACGGGGCGTGCACCGCGACCGCGCCCGCCATGGTTCCGGCCACCACCGCGCCGGCCGCCGGGGTGGCCAGCCCGGCCACCAGCAGGGCGCCGCCACCGGCCTCGCCCAGGCCCGCCGCCAGGGCGCTGCGGCGGGCCGGGTGGAAGCCCATGTGCTCCATCGCCTTGGTGGTGCCCTCCAGACCGCCACCACCGAACCAGCCGAACAGCTTCTGGGTGCCGTGCGCGATCAGTACCCCGCCGACGGCGCCGCGCAGGGCCAGCAGGCCGAGATCCTTACGGTTCAGACACATGTCGAGTCCTCGTTCCAGCGGAGGTGATCCGGTTTCCATAGGAGCCGAAAGGGCGAGCCGGTTCGACCCGGGACCGCCATCCGGGCGAATGTCGGACCGTCGAGGAATGGCGGGCCGGTGCCCGGGAGCGGGCCGGCCCGACGGCCCGCGCACCGGCCCGATCAGCGGCCCGATCAGCGGCCCCTGCGGCGCCCCGACCGGCCGCGCGCCGGGCGCCGAGGGCGTGGCGGTCCACCCGCGCCGGTCGCCCCGACCATGCTTGGCCCATGTTCGTCTTCAACCTGAGCAGCGCGTTCATCGCCTTCTTCGCCGTGGTCGGCCCGCCGAAGGTCCTGCTGGCCTTCGCCCGGCTGGCCGCCACCCGGAGCAACCACGAGCTGCGGCGGCTGGCGGCCTGGAGCTCACTGATCTCCGCCTTCATCGGCCTGGTACTCGCCTACAGCGCCGACTTCGTCACCTCGCTGTTCCACATCAGCGACCAGTCGCTGCAGCTGGCGGGCGGGACGATCTTCTTCGTCTACGCCGTCGCCCTGGTGCTGGGCATCCATCTCGGCGTCGGGGACGACGACGACGACCACCTGCCGAACCCGATGGTGGACGGCATCCGCGAACTGCTGCTCCCGTACATCGCCAGCCCGCTGGCGGTCACGGCGGTCCTGGTGGGCTCGCTCACCAAGGACGACTGGGGCTGGCGGACCACCATCGTCGGGGCGTACGTCGCCGTGGTGGTGATCAACTACATCTGCGTGGCGGCGCTCGCCCCGCTGATGCGGCGCACCCACCGGACGTCGCTGGAGGTGCTCTCCCGGCTGCTCGGGCTGCTGCTGGCGGCGGTCGGCGTGGAGCTGTTCCTCAACGGCCTGGCGGGGCTGGGCCTGCACCTGCCCGAGGCGCATTGAGTCCGGTCCGGGGTCAGGGCACCGGTCCGGGTCAGAGCGCGACCACCGGCCGCCAGGGCACCGGGCTGGAGAGGATCATCGAGCTGGCCGGCTGCCCGTACCCGCCGAGGCGGTCGATCAGCGCCTCGAAGGCGGCCATCGTGGGCACCGCGACCAGCAGGACGCAGCAGGCCCCGCCGGTCACCCGGTGCAGCTGGAGGACCTCCGGCCACCGGGGCACCTCCGGGTCGCGCAGCACACAGCGCGGCCCGTAGCACTGGAGCTGGACCAGCGCGGTGATCGGCAGCCCGGCCCGGGCGGGGTCGACATGGGCGTGGTAGCCGCTGATCACCCCCTCGGCCTCCAGTCGGCGCACCCGTTCGGCGACGGCGGGTGCGGAGAGGCTCACCCGGCGGGAGAGTTCGTTGTAGGAGAGCCGGGCGTCGGCCTGGAGTTCGGCCAGCAGGCGGCGGTCGACGGCGTCCATGACGGCTCCCGGTGGGGTTGATCGACTGGCTGGATCCCGCTCTTTTGCGATCGTAAAGAGATCGGCGGGAAGACCTCTCGATCGCCAGGCCCGGATGCGGTTGCCGTGCCCGGTGCCCATTCAAGTGGGGGCAGTGACCGCCGCACAATGGGGCCCCGGCCACGACGGACCGCACAGGCGGCCGGGTCATCGGGCGGGCGGTGCACCCGCCGTCCGGGTCATCAGGAGGAATCGGGATGGGGCACGACACGGTGGAGACACCCAACCTGTCGTTCGGTCGGGGCGGGGAGCCGGGTCAGGGCACCCCCTACGCCCGGTACGCGCGGCTGGACGAGCTGCACAGCCTGCAGCAGCCGCGCAGCAAGGTGCCGGCCGAGCTGTCGTTCATCGTCAGCACCCAGGTGATGGAGCTGCTCTTCGACCTGCTGCGGCACGAGTGGACGCTCGCCCAGCAGGCCCTGCGCGAGAACGACCTGCCGGCCGCGCTGGCCGCGCTCCGGCGCGGCACCCACGTGCAGAACGTGCTGGTGGAGTCCTGGGACCTGCTGGCGACCATGACCCCGCAGGAGTTCAACGCCTTCCGCTCGGTGTTCGGCGAGGCCTCCGGGTTCCAGTCCTCGGCCTTCCTGCACCTGGAGTTCCTGCTGGGCAACAAGAACGCCGCCCTGCTGCGGATGTACGACGAGGTCCCCCGGACGCGGGCCGAGCTGGTCGAGGCCCTGCGCGCGCCCGGCCTGTACGACGACGCCCTGGCCCTGCTCGCCCGCCGCGGGCTGGCGGTGCCGCACGAGCCCTCCGAGCAGCGCCACCGGGCCGACCCGGCGGTGGAGGCGGCCTGGCGGCAGGTCTACACCGACCCCGCGTACGCGGAGCTGCAACCGCTCGCCGAGGTCCTGCTGGACGTCGCCGAGCGGGTCACCCGCTGGCGTCAGCGGCACCTGGCGGCGGTCCGGCGCGCGATGGGCGCCAAGCCCGGCTCGGGCGGCTCCAGCGGCCTCACCTGGCTGCGCAAGGCCGCCGAGCAGGACGTGTTCCCCGAGCTGTGGACCGTCCGGGACGAACTGTGAGCGAGAAGAACGAGCGAGAGGGCAGGACCGTGGGCACGATCACGCGCGAGGAGTGCGCGGCGCTGGACGGCGCCGACCCGCTGGCGGGGTTCCGCAAGGAGTTCGCCCTGCCCGAGGGCGTCGTCTACCTGGACGGGAACTCGCTCGGCGCACTGCCGGCCCGCACCCCGGAGCGGGTGCGGCAGGTGGTCGAGGAGGAGTGGGGCCGCGAGCTGATCCGCAGCTGGAACGAGGCCGGCTGGTTCGAGCAGCCGTACCGGCTGGGCCGGCGGATCGCGCCGCTGGTCGGGGCCGACCCGGACGAGGTCGTGGTCTGCGACACCACCTCGGTCAACCTGTTCAAGGTGCTGGCGGCCGCCCTGCGGCTGCGCCCCGGGCGGCGGACGGTGCTCGGCGACGCCGCGGCCTTCCCGACCGACCTCTACATCGCCGAGGGCGTGACCGGGCTGGTCGAGGGCGCGCGCAGTGCGCTGGTCGCGCCGGAGGAGCTGGACCGGCACCTGGACGCGGACGTCGCCGCCGTCGTCCTCTCGCACGTTGACTACCGCACCGGCGAGCTGCTGGACATGCCCGGGATCACCGCCCGGGTGCGGGCGGCGGGCGCGCTGATGATCTGGGACGTCTGCCACTCGGTGGGCGCGCTGCCGATCGGGCTCGGCGCGAGCGGCGCGGACTTCGCGGTCGGCTGCACCTACAAGTACCTGAACGGCGGCCCCGGTTCGCCGGCCTTCCTGTACGTGGCGCGGCGCCACCTCGCGGCCGGGCCGCGGCAGCCGCTGAGCGGCTGGTTCGGCCACGCCCGCCCGTTCGCCTTCGAGCCCGGGTACGACCCGAAGGCCGGCGTCGGGCGGTTCCTGACCAGCTCCCCCTCGCTGCTCGGCCAGGCCGCGCTGGAGGCGAGCCTGGACATCTGGGAGCGGGCCGACCTGGGCGCGGTGCGGGCGAAGAGCCTGGCGCTGACCGACCTGTTCGTCTCGCTGGTGGAGGGACTGGACGGGATCGAGGTGGTGACCCCGCGCGAGCACGCCCGGCGCGGCAGCCAGGTCGCCCTGCGCCACGCCGACGGCTACCCGGTGGTGCAGGCGCTGATCGAGCGCGGGGTGATCGGGGACTTCCGCGCGCCGGACCTCATGCGCTTCGGCTTCACCCCGCTGTACCTGTCGTACGTGGACGTCTGGGACGCGGCCCGGCAACTGGCCGAGGTGCTGGAGACCGGCGAGTGGCGGGCGGAGCGGTTCGGCCGGCGGGGCGAGGTCACCTGAGCGCCCGACCACCCGTGACCGGGCCCTCCGCCGCCGGAGGGCCCACCGACCGGTGCCGCACCGTGACTTGCCGTTAATAATGCCCAGTATTAAAGTCGTCCGTATGGCAAGGACGTCGGCGGGCCACGAGACCCGCGAGAAACTGCTCCGGGCCGCGGAGGAACTCTTCGCCGCCCGAGGCGTGGAAGCCGCCCTGACCAGGGACATCACCCGGCTCGCCGGGCAGAGCAACCCGTCCGCCGTGCAGTACCACTTCGGCTCCCGCGAGGGCCTGCTCGACGCGATCATGGCCGGCCGCCAGGAACGCACCGAGCAGGCCCTCGCCCCGTTGCTGCCCGGGCTCGGCTCAGCCGACCCGGCCGGGCTGCTCGGCGCCCTGGTCGCGGCCGAGGCCACCGAGCTGCGCAGCGAACGGGGCCGGCACTGCCTGCGGATCTCCGCCCAGGTGAGCCACAGCAGCGGCGTCCGCACCCGGACCCCGCACCCGACGCTGGCCGGCGGCGGCTACTGGCGGCTGATCGAGCTGATCGAGGACCGGATCCGGTCCGTGCCGGAGCCGATCCGGCTGGAGCGGATCGACCTGGTGCTCACCCTGATCGGAGCGGCCCTGGCCGACCGCGCCCGGCAGTACCTCACCGGAACCACCCCGTTGACCGACGAGGAGACCTTCCTCGCCGACCTGGTGACGATGTCCGCCGCCATGCTCTGCGCACCGACCCCCCCGAGGAGCACGTCATGAACGACCTGACCGGCAAGACCGTCATCATCACGGGCGGCGCCCGCGGCCTGGGCGCGGAGGCCGCCCGGCTCGCCGTCGCGGCCGGCGCCAACGTGGTGATCACCGACGTGCTGGAGGCGGACGGCAAGGCCACCGCCGCCGGGCTCGGCGACCGGGCCCGGTTCATCCGCCACGACGTGACCTCGGAGGAGGACTGGCAGCACGTGGTCGACTTCGCCGAGGCCGAGTTCGGCGCGGTGCACGGCCTGGTCAACAACGCCGGAATCGCCACGGGTTCGCTGCTGGCGGACGAGAGCGTCGACCACTTCCGCAAGGTGGTGGACATCAATCTGACCGGTGTCTTCATCGGGATGAAGACCATCGTCCCGGCCCTGCGTTCGGCCGGCGGCGGCTCGATCGTCAACATCTCCTCGGCGGCCGGCCTGATGGGCCTGGCCCTGACCGCCGGCTACGGCGCCTCCAAGTGGGGCGTCCGCGGCCTGTCCAAGATCGGCGCCGTCGAGCTCGGGGCCGAGCGGATCCGGGTCAACTCCGTCCACCCCGGTATGACCTACACCCCGATGACCGCCTCCGTCGGCATCCGCAGCGGCGAGGGCAACTACCCCAACACCCCGATGGCCCGGGTCGGCGAGGCCCCCGAGATCGCCACCGCCGTGGTCTTCCTGCTCTCCGAGGACGCCTCCTACGTCAACGGCGCCGAACTCGCCGTCGACGGCGGCTGGACCACCGGCCCGACGGTCAAGTACGTCATGGGGCAGTGACATCCACCGCGGGTCGGTGACCTCCCCCGGCCCGCACCGCCGGCGGGCCCCGGGGTTCGGAGTCAACCTGACCGGGCAGCACCTTCTATGACTGTCCATCAGATCATCGGGGGAGCAGATGAACCTCGCGCTGGGTCCGCTGAAGCCCGAGCCCGGCGAACTGATCGTCGGCCTGAGCTGCTTCCTCCTCATGGTCTGGGTGCTGGGCAGCCGGGTACTGCCGCGGATCGAGCGGCTCCAGGCCGACCGCCGGGACGCCATCGAGGGCGGTGCCGAGCGGGCCGAAGCGCTGCACGCCGAGGCGGAGCGCACCTACCGGGCCTACCGCGCGAGCCTCGCCGACGCGCGGCACGAGGCGGCGCGGATCCGGCAGGACGCCGCCGAACAGGGCGCGGCCGCCCTCGCGGCGGCCCGCGAGGAGGGCGTCCGGGAGCGTGACCGGCTGGTCGCCGAAGCCCACGCCCGGATCGCCGTCGACCGGGCGCTCGCGGCGGTCGTCCTCCGGCGAGCGGTCGGCGAGCTGGCGGTCGAGCTGGCCGGCCGGGTGGTCGGCGAGCCCTTGGCGGCCGCGGCAGCCGAGCGCGACACGGTGAAACGGTTCTTCGAGGAGCGCTGAGCCGGTCCGGGCAGCGCATCCCGCGCACCTGTCGAACGGCCCCGGGCCCGGACCGCCGGCGCGGCGAGCACACCCGATCCGGGCGGCCGGGGCCGGCTGTTCCGGACACGGGCCGGCCCGCGGGTCGGGGCACCGGTCGGGCCGCGGGTCCCGGACACGGGTCGGGGGCGCCGGGCGGGCCGCCGGGGCGGCCCCCCCGGGGGTCCCGGCGGCCGGGCCCCCGCCCCAAAGGCTCCGCCAACC
>NZ_JBHYYB010000148.1:0-15276 GCF_042752535.1 Kitasatospora sp. NPDC059327
CTTCAGCCACGTCCCGCTGATCGACACCGCGCTGCGGCTGACCGCCTGCGGCGGGGCCTACCTGTCCGCCCAGCCGGACGCCGCGGCCGTCGACCGGGCCGAGCAGGCCACGGTCTGAGGGGTCCCTGCCCGGGCCACGGCTCGGGCAGGTCCGGTCTCCGGCCGGCGGGACGGGTGCGGCGCGGGCGCGCGGGGGCTACGGGGTGTGCTGCACCAGCTCGTCGTAGGTGCTGAGCACCTGGGCCACGGTGGCGGCCTCGTCCGGCCAGGTCCCGGCCTGCTGCCGGCCCGCGGCCACCAGCCGCCGGCGGGCGTCCGGGTCGGCCAGCAGCTCGCGCACCGCCCGGCCGAGCGCGGCCGCGTCACCGGACGGGACCAGCACGGCGGCGTCGCCGACCAGCTCGGGGATGCCGCCCACCGCGGTGGCCACCACCGGCACGCCGGCCCGCATCGCCTCCTGGACCACCAGCGAGCGCGCCTCCCAGCGGCTGGAGACGACCAGCACATCGGCGGCGGCCAGCAGGTCCGGCACGTCGGTGCGGTAGCCGAGCAGCCGGACCGCCGCCCTCTCGGCGGCCACCCGCTCGCGCAGCCCGGCGGCCTCGGGGCCGTCGCCGGCGATCAGCAGCAGCGGTTCCGGGTCCAGCGCGGTCAGCTCGCGGGCGGCGTCCAGCAGCAGCCCGAAGGCCTTCTGCGGGACGAGCCGACCGACCGCCAGGACCAGCGGACGGTCCGGACCGTCGCCGAGCAGCGCCGCCCGGGCCGCGGCCCGCTCCAGCCGGCCCTCGGGCATCGGCGGGGCGGCGACCGGGCCGAGCCGGGCGTCGGTGGCGCCCAGTTCGCGGGCCCGGGCCACCAGGTCGGAGGAGGCGCCGAGCACCAGGTCGGCGGCGCGGGCCACCCGGCGCTCCATCAGCCGCTGGAGCCGCCGCTCCATCCCGGTGGCCAGCAGCGCGTGGTGCGAGGTGACCACCAGCGGGGTCTCCGGGCGCAGGCCCGGGAAGCGGCCGGCGGTGCGCAGCGCCAGGTCGGAGAGCAGCCCGGCCCGCAGGCCGTGGGCGTGCACCACGTCGGCGCCGGTGAAGGCGCGGCGCAGCTCGCCGATGGCGGTGGCGTCGCTGCGGGCACCCGCCGTGGGAGTGATGTCGACCAGGTGGAACCTGGCCCCGGTGCGGGAGAAGCCGAACAACGCGTCCGTACCGGCGGGCGCGCAGACCGTGACGGTCACTCCGTGCGCGACCAGGCCCTGTGCCAGGGAGCGCACGTGCGCACCGATGCCGCCGGTACTGGCGGCCAGGACGAGCACCACGTGCAGCTGACCCGGTTCGGGGGCAGCCGCGGCGGCCCGGGCGGCGGAATGGTCCACGTCGTCTCGCATCCGACTCGATCAGGTTCGCGCGCCGTGTCGCGAGGATTGCCCGCCGACGGCGCTCGGGACTGGAAAGCCAGTGTCCAGCCGCCACCATGCCAGGTCGGCGGCCCTCTTGGACAGTCGGCGCCACGGGGGGCGCGTCGCTGTCCTTCCGAGGGCCGCCGGGCAGGCGACGGCGGCTACCGGTGGCGCGGCGCCCGGGCCGCGGCCAGCAGTTCCTCGGCGTGGGCGCGGCCCAACTCCGAGTCCTCCAGGCCGGCCAGCATCCGGGAGAGTTCGCGCACCCGCTCCTCGTCGTTCAGCACCTTGACGCCGCTGCGGGTCACGGTGCCGTCGTTGGTCTTCACCACCACCAGGTGACGGTCGGCGAACGCGGCGACCTGCGGCAGGTGGGTGACCACCACGACCTGGGCGGACTCGGCCAACTTGGCCAGGCGGCGGCCGATCTCGACCGCGGCCTTGCCGCCGACACCCGCGTCCACCTCGTCGAACAGGTAGGTGGGGACGGGGTCGGCGCCGGCGAAGACCACCTCGACGGCGAGCATCACCCGGGAGAGCTCACCGCCGGAGGCGCCCTTGGCGATCGGGCGGGGCTGGGCCCCGGGGTGCGGGGCGAGCAGCACCTCGACCTCGTCCACGCCGTGCTGGCCGTAGGCGACGGTCCGGCCGTCGACCTCGATACCGGACAGATCGTCGACCTGGCCGATCGCGAAGGTCACCCGGGCGTGCGGCATGGCGAGTTCGGCGAGTTCGGCGGAGACGGCCTCGGCGAAGCGGCCGGCGGCGGCCTGCCGGGCGGCCGACACCTCGGCCGCGAGCTCGGCCAACTCGGTGCGCAGCGCGGTCTCCTGGGCGCCGAGCTCGTCGATCCGCTCGTCGTCGCCGTCGAGTTCGGAGAGCCGGACGGAGCCGGTGTCGGCCCAGGTGAGCACCTCGGCGAGGGAGTTCTCCGGGCCGCCGTACTTGCGCAGCAGCTGGGCCAGGACCGCCCGGCGGTCCTCGACGGCGGCCAACCGGACGGGGTCGGCGTCCAGGTCGTCGGCGTAGCCGGCCAGATCGCCGGCGACGTCGGCCAGCAGGTAGCCGACCTCGTTCAGCCGGTCGGCGAGGGCGGCGAGGCGCTCGTCGTGGTGGCGGACGGCGTCCAGGGCGCGACGGGCCTGGGCCAGCAGGGTGCCGGCGTCCAGCGCCTCCGGGTCGGTGGGGTCGCCGGCCAGGGCGGCGTGGGCCAGGGTCGCGGCGGAGGAGAGCGCGTCGGCGTGGCCGAGCCGCTCGGCCTCGGCGCCCAGCTCGACGTCCTCGTCGGCGACGGGCTCGGCGGCGGCCACCTCGTCCAGGCCGAAGCGCAGCAGGTCGGCCTCCTGGGCGCGCTCGCGGGCCCGGGTGGTCAGCTCCTCCAGGGTGCCGGAGACCTCCCGCAGCCGGCGGTAGACCTCCCGGTAGCGGGCCAGCGGCTCGGCCACCGCCTCGCCCGCGTACCGGTCCAGGGCGCCGCGCTGGCGGGCCGGGCGGAGCAGCCGCTGCTGGTCGGTCTGGCCGTGCACCGCGATCAGGTCCTCGCCGAGTTCGGCGAGGAGCCCGACCGGGACGGACCGGCCGCCGACGTACGCCCGGGAGCGGCCCTCGGCCGAGACGGTCCGGCTGATCAGCAGCGCGCCGTCGTCGAGTTCGGCGCCGGCCTCCAGGGCGCGGGCGGCCGCCGGGGAGCCGGCGGGCAGTTCGAGGCGGCCCTCGACGACCGCGCGTCCGGCGCCGTTGCGCACCAGGCCCGGGTCGGCGCGGCCGCCGAGCAGCAGGCCCAGGCTGGTCACCACCATGGTCTTTCCGGCACCGGTCTCACCGGTCACGGCGGTGAAGCCGGGAGCCAGTTCGACCACCGCGTCGTCGATGACCCCAAGATCCCGTATCCGCATCTCGTCCAACACGGTGACGACCTTACGAGGTTCCGGACCCGCCGCGCGACGAGCGGCAACTCCGCGCGCCCCAAGTTCATCCCTTCCGGGACGTTTCAGCGGCGCTGGGCACGGTGCACCAGGGCAGGAAGAACTGCGCGAGCGGGCCGATGGCCAGCGCGTATGCGACGGTGCCGACCCCCGCGGTGCCACCGAGCAGGACTCCGGCGGCCAGGACGGTCAGTTCGATTCCGGTCCGGATCAGCCGCAGCGACCGGCCGGTGCGCCGGTGCAGGCCGGTCATCAGGCCGTCCCGCGGGCCCGGTCCGAAGCGGGCGCCGATGTAGAGGCCGGTGGCCAGGCCGTTGAGCACGATCGACCCCGCCATCAGGGCGATCCGGGCCGGCAGCGGTCCGGGCGTGCCGACCACCCGCAGGGTGAGGTCCATCGCCGCGCCGATCATCAGCACGTTGGCGACGGTCCCGGGCCCCGGTCGCTGGCGCAGCGGGATCCAGAGCAGCAGCACGAGGGCGCCGCAGATGGTGACCCAGGCGCCCACCGAGAGGCCGGCGGTGCGTTGCAGGCCCTGGTGGAAGACGTCCCACGGGTCGAGGCCGAGCCCGGAGCGCAGCATCAGTCCCATGCTCGTCCCGTAGAGGGTGAGCCCGACCAGGAGCTGGGGGAGCCGGCGGCCCAGCGCGTGGGTGTCGCCGAGCAGCCGGGCGGCGGGCGAGGGGCGCTCCGCCGCGGTGGCGGGCGCGGGGGTGGTCGGTCGGGTGGTCGTGGTGGCCATCAGGGTCTCCCGCAGGTGGTGCTGCACCGTCGGGGCCGGGGCCACGACGCTGGCGGACTCGACGGCCGCCCTGCCATGATGGACAGGCCAAAGCGACCCCCTCCAGGGCCAATTCCGAGCAAGTGGACTGATCCGCATGGCCGACTGGCACACCACCGTCACCGCCGCCGCACTCGCCCGGCTGTTCGAAGCCGCCCGGCTGCCCGAGCCGCCCGGCGTCCGCCGCCCCGCCTACCGGACGCTGGCCGGGCAGATCCGGCTGCTGGTCTCCGAGGGCCGGCTGCCGGTCGGGGCCCGGCTCCCCGCCGAACGCGAACTGGCGCTCGCCCTGCGGCTCAGCCGCACCACCGTGGCCACCGCGTACGAGGCCCTGCGCACCGAGGGCTACCTGCACAGCCGACGCGGCTCCGGCAGCTGGACCGCCCTGCCCGAAGGCGCCCCGCCGCCCAGCGACGCCCTGCACCCCGTCCCGCCGGACGAGCAGGGCCGCACCCTGGACCTCGGGGTCGCCGCGCTGCCCGCGCCGCAGCCCTTCCTCGGCGCGGCGGCCGCCCGGGCGGTCGAGCAGCTGCCCGCGTACGCCGCCGGGCACGGCAACTACCCCACCGGGGTACCGGTGCTGCGGGAGGCGGTGGCGCGGCGCTACACCGAGCGCGGCCTGCCGACCACCCCCGACCAGATCCTGATCACGATCGGCGCGATGGGCGGCCTGCACCTGGTGCGGCAGGCGCTGATCGGCCGCGGCGACCGGGTCGCCGTCGAGGCGCCCAGCTACGCGCACACCCTGCAGGCGCTGCGGCTGGGCGACGCCCGTCTGGTGCCCGTGCCGTACGCCTGGCCGGGCGGGCCGTCCCGGCAGCCCGTCTGGGACCTCACCGAGTGGCGCCGGGTGCTGCGCGGCGCCACGCCCAAGGCCGCCTATGTGATCCCCGACTTCCACAACCCGACCGGCGCCCTCGTCCCCGAGGAGCGGCGCCGCGAGCTGCTGGCCGCCGCCCGGGCCGCCGGCACGCTCGTGCTGGCCGACGAGACCACCGCCGAACTCGGCTGGGGCCTCCCGCCGGGCACCGAACTCCCCCGGCCGATGGCCGCGCTCGACCGGTCCGCCCAGGTGGTCACCGTCGGCTCGGCGGGCAAGCTGCTCTGGGGCGGTCTGCGGATCGGCTGGGTCCGGGCGGCCCCCGCGCTGGTGCGCCGGCTGGCCACCGCCCGGGTCTACAGCGATGTCGGCGCCCCGGTGCTGGACCAGCTGATCGCCGCCGAGCTGCTGGGCGAGCCGCTGGCGGCCGTCCGCGCCCATCAGCTGGGCCGGCTGCGGGCCACCGCCGAGGCCTTCGCCGGCGCGCTGCGCGAGCACCTGCCGACGTGGCGCTACGCCGCCCCGCCCGGCGGGCTGGCCCTCTGGGTGTCCACCGGGGGCCTGTCCGGCGCGGCGCTGGCCTTGGCCGGCGAGCACGGCGGCGTACGGATCGCGGCGGGCAACCGCTTCGGCTCGGACGGCGCCTTCGAGCACCACATCCGGATCCCGCTCACGGTGCCCGCCGCGGCGGTGCCCGCCGCCGCCGAGCGCCTCGCGGACGTCGCCGCCCGGGCGGCCGCGGGCGGCCGTTGGACCGCCGCCGACGACAGCCAGCCGCTCGCGGTCTGACCCTCCGCCGACGCGGCGCGACCCGGGCCGCGTCGGCGGCGGGTCACGGCGTCCGCGACCCGCCGCGCCAACCCGTCAGGGCGTCTGCGACCGGCCGCGCCAACCCGTCACCGGCAGCGCGAACTTGGCCACCAGGCGGTCGGTGAACGGCGCCCGGTGCAATCGCGCCAGCCGCACCGGGGTCTGGCCCCGGCGAACCTCCACCCGGGCACCGGCCGGCAGCTCCACCGAACGCCGGCCGTCGCACCAGAGCACGCCGTGCGGGGTCTTCGGCTGCACCTCGACCGCCAGCACCGAGTCGGGCGAGGTCACCAACGGCCGGGCGAACAGCGCGTGCGCGCTGATCGGCACCATCAGCAGCGCCTCCACCTCGGGCCAGACCACCGGGCCGCCGCCGGAGAACGCGTACGCCGTCGAACCGGTCGGTGTCGCGCAGACCACCCCGTCGCAACCGAAGTTGGAGACCGGACGGCCGTCCACCTCGGTCACCACCTCCAGCATCCGCTCCCGGGCCGCCTTCTCGATCGAGGCCTCGTTCAACGCCCAGTCCTGGTGCACCACATCGCCGTTGGTCCGGACGATCACGTCGAGCGTCATCCGCTCCTCGACCTCGTAGTCGGCGTCGACGACGCGCTCGACCACCACCGCGAGATCGTCCCGCTCGGCCTCCGCGAGGAAGCCCACCCGGCCCAGGTTGATACCGAGCATCGGCAGCCCGTGCTCGCGCGCCAGCTCCGCACCGCGCAGCAGCGTGCCGTCCCCGCCCGCGACCAGGATCAGCTCGCAGCCGTCCGCCGCACCCGGCCCACCGGCCACCCGCTCGACCCCGTCGGGCAGATCCAGGTCCACCGCCTCGGCCGCGAGCAGTCTGATCCGGATCCCCGCCTTCAGCAGGCCGTGCACCAGTCCCTCGACGCTGCGCAGCGCGGCCTCCCGGCCGGTGTGCGCGATCAGGAAGACCGTCCGTCCCTCACTCATGCGCGCCCCTCTCCGCCAGTCCCGACAGTCCCGACAGCACTGAGGTGCCCCGTCGCCCGGCCGTCGGCACGGGTGACGCGCACCCCTCGACGGCTCTCCCCCGGATCTCGGCCGGGGATACCCCCACGGTTCGCTCGCTCATGCCCGCTGCCCTCTCCCTACGTCGGCCGGGTCGCCCTCGGCCCGGTGCGGCCGCGTCATCAGCATGACGGACCGGACGTCCGCAGAGCACCCTATCGGGGGCCCTCGGCGACGGCCCGGTCCGCCTCCGCCGGGTCCAGCGGCGGGGCGTCCCGGCGCAGCCAGAGGAAGTACTCGACGTTCCCCGACGGCCCCGGCAGGGGGCTCGCGGTGACGGCCCGCACGCCCAGTCCCTGCTCCCACGCCTTCCCGGCCACCTGGCGGATCATCTCGGCGCGCAGCTGCGGGCTGCGCACGACGCCGCCGCTGCCCAGCCGCTCCTTGCCGATCTCGAACTGCGGCTTGACCATCAGCACCAGGTCCGCGTCCTCGGCGGCGCAGCCGGCCAGCGCGGGCAGCACCAGGCCCAGCGAGATGAACGAGAGGTCGCCGACGACCAGGTCGACCGGCGGGCCGCCGATCAGCTCGACGGTCAGCTCGCGCACATTGGTGCGGTCCATCACCGTCACCCGCTCGTCGCTCCGCAGCGACCACGCGAGCTGACCGTAGCCGACGTCCACCGCCAGCACCCCGGCCGCCCCGGCGCGCAGCAGCACGTCGGTGAAGCCACCGGTGGAGGCGCCCGCGTCGAGCGCCCGGCGGCCCTCGACCACCAGGCCCTGCGGCACGAAGGCCGCGAACGCCCCGGCGAGCTTGTGCCCGCCGCGCGAGACGTAGTCGGGATCGTCCTCGTCCTTGGCCACCACGACCGCCGCCGCGGTCTCCACCTGGGTGGCCGGCTTGGTCGCGGTGGTGCCACCGACGGTCACCCGGCCGGCCGCGATCAGCTCGGACGCGTGCTCGCGCGACCGGGCCAGCTTGCGGCGGACCAGCTCCGCGTCGAGACGGCGTCGTGCCACTGCCACTGGTGTTTCAGCTCCTACAGGTCATGCCGAGCGGTCGATCCGAGCGGGTCGATCCTGGTCGAGGGCGGCCAACGCGTCGGTCAGCCGCTGGTGAACATCTTCGTACACCGCGACGTGTGCCTCGGTCGGCACCCCGTCCAGTGCCTCCAGCCGGGCCAGGGCGGCGTCGACGGCGGGGTGGCCGGTGGGGGTCAGCCCGACGCCCAGCGGGAGCGGCTCACCGCGCCCCGGGGCCGCTTCCCCGGCCGCGACCGGACCGACCTCCCGGGCCGCCGGATCCGCCGGACGCCGGCCCGGAGCCGGGTCGAGGTCAGGCATCGGGCTTCTTCGTGCTGCTGCTCCTGCGGACGGTGGTCTTCCTGGTCGCGGTCCGCTTGGCGGGCGGTTCCTGACCGGTGGCCTGCGCCGGCTTCTTCGCCGCGGTCCGCTTCGTGGTCGCCGCCGCGGTCTTCTTGACGGCGGACTTCTTCGCGGTCGCCCGCTTGGCGCCCGCCTGCTTCGCGCCCGCCTGCTCGGCACCCGCCTGCTTCGCGGCGGCGGGGCGCGCCCCCGGGGTGCCGGCCGCCGACTCCTCGGCCGCGGCCTTCCTGGGCGCCGCCTTCTTCGCGGCCGTCCTCCCACCCGAGGCCTTCGGAGCGGCCACCCGCTTCGCCGGCGCCGCCCCCGCGGTGTCGCCGTTGACCGGCTCCTTCGCCGCGGCCACCCGTCCCGACTGCGCCGATCGCGGCGCCGCCGGCACCGGCGGATCGATCTCCACCGGCTCGTCGACCTCGACCCGCTCGGCCACTATCGGCTCGCCGCCCACCCGCGCCGGGGTCGTCACCGGCTCGTCGTCCTGCTCCCAGCCGTGCCCGAACAGGCCGTCGGCGCGCGGCGCGGGGGCCGCCGTCCCGGGCTCGGCCCGCGGCGGGGCGGCCGGCCCGCCCTCCTCCTCGACCTCGCGCAGCTTGCTCTCCAGATAGGCGAGCACCACACCGACCTTGGTCACCTGGTCGCCGACCTTCTCGAAGGCCTTCTCCACCTCACCGCGCGCCACGCCGACCGCCAGGTCGACGCCGGCCCGGCCGGCGGTCACCGCCTCCTCCGCCAGCGTCTGGAGCGACTTCGCGGACGGCGGGAACGGCCCGCCCAGCCGCCGCTCCACCTCGGAGATGTCGACCCCGCTCTTCTCCAGCAGACCGGCCGCCGTCCCGACGACCCGCTTGCCGACCTCCTCCACCAGCCCGGCGGCGACCTCCACCGCTCCCCGCACCGTCTTCGGCAGCATCCGGGTGCCTCCTTAGCGCCTGCGCGCATCGCTCCGTCGCCGTCGGCACCCGAACCGGTTCCGGGCACCCCACGGACGACGCTACCGTCAAAACCCGCCTGCGGTACCGTGGCCCGCAGTGACCGCCGCCGCCGTCGGACAGGGAGTGGACCAGCCGCCATGGCCAACGCCGAGGAGTGCCGCACGGCACTGGAGCAGCTCAGCCGGAACCTGGCGAAGTCCACCGGTGACGTCCACGAGGCGGCCGCCCTCGACCGCTCCCTCACCTGCCGGATCACCGATCTGGACCTGACGTTCTCCGGCCAACTGCGCGACGGCCGGATCGAGGACGTCACCGAGGCCCCCGGACCGCCCGCCGAGAAGGCCGCGATCCGGCTCACCATGAGCAGCGACGACCTGGTCGCCCTGGTCGGCGGCACGCTCAACTTCGCCTCCGCCTGGGCCACCGGCCGGGTCCGGCTGGAGGCCGGCTTCCGCGACCTGCTGCGGCTGCGCAAACTGCTCTGACCCGGTCACCCGACCGGGTCCGTACCGCCACCGCGCGGCCCGTACCGGCCCGACCGCACCCGGGGCCGGCCGCGCGGATCGCACGGCCGGCCCCCGCGCCTCAGAACCCCAGCTCGGCCAGCGCCTTGCGCCCGTCCGCGGGAACGCCGTCCGCGTCCAGCGCCGTCCAGGCCGCCGCGCAGAGCGCCCGCAGACCGTCCCAGCGGTCCGCCCCGGCGCCGTCCAGCCCGAGGACGCCGTCCCGTGCCACGACGACCCAGCCGCCGCAGCCGAAGCCGCCGCCCGGCTGCTCCGTGACCGCCGGGTGCGGCACCAGGAGACCGCGCAGGTCCTCCGCCAGGTAGGTCGGACGGTGCTCCACCGGTGCCGCGAGCAGGTCCGCCGCCGTGGTGACCCCGGTGAACACCAGCAGACTGTCGACACCGCCGTTGAACGCGCCCTCGATGTCGGTGTCCAGCCGGTCCCCGACCACCAGCGGCCGCTTCGCCCCGGTCCGCAGCACCGTCTCCCGGTGCATCGGCGGCAGCGGCTTGCCCGCCACCTCGGGATCCACACCCGACGCCGCGCGCACGGCGGCGACCAGCGTCCCGTTGCCCGGCGCGATCCCGCGCGCGGTCGGCACCGTCAGATCGGTGTTGGAGGCCACCCACGGCAGCCCGCCGCGCACCGCGTACGCGGCCTCCGCCAGGTGCGTCCAGCCCACCGAGGCGTCAAAGCCCTGCACCACCGCGAGCGGCTCCTCCGCCAGCGTGCGGACGGCCACCAGACCGCGTTCGGCCAGTGCCTCCTCCAGGCCCAGGCCGCCGACGACCAGCACCTTCGACCCGGCCGGCACCTTCTCGGCGACCACCCGGGCGGCGGCCTGCGCCGAGTTGATGACGTCGGCCGGCTCGGCCGGCACGCCCAGCTCGGTCAGATGGGCGGCCACCACCCGGGGCGGGCGGGAGGCGTTGTTGGTCACGTACGCCAGCCGCATCCCCGCCGTCCGCGCCACCGCCAGCGAGTCCGCCGCGTGGTCGATGGCGTTGGGTCCGGCGTAGACCACGCCGTCGAGGTCCAGCAGTGCCGTGTCGTACGCCTCGGTGAGCGGGCGCTCACTGCCGCCGGGGGTGGTCCGTCGCTCGGTGGTGGCCGTCTCGGTCATGCCTTCGCTACCTCATTCACTGCGTCGATTCCCGTCATCCGTCTCGTCCCGCCCCGTACCGTCCCGCCCGGGGGCGCCGTACTCGCCGCCCCCGTCGTCCCGGTCCGCGGCCGCGGGCAGCCGCCCCGGCCACCGCGGGGGCTCCGTGTACCCCGGCGCCCCCGGCAGCAGGGGGCCGAACGCCCCGGCGCGGGCCGCCAGGGTGGCCCGGGTCTGCCGCAGCGCGGCCCGGTAGTGATCGGTGTCCGGCCGCATCGCGACAGCCAGGGCCAGGTGCTCGGCGGACGTCTCGAAGTCGCCCAGCCGGGCCGCCGAGACTCCCCACCCGAACTGAGCGTAGTCGTCGGACGGATCGGCCAGCGCCACCGCCCGGAAGTTGTCCAGCGCCGCCGCGTACGAGCCCGCGTCGAACTGCGCCCGTGCCAACGCCTCCCGAATACTGCGCGAGTGCGGCTCCGCCGCCGCCGCGCGGGCCAGCAACTGCTCGGCGGCCGCCGGATTCCCCTGGGCCAGCAGCTTCCCGCCCCGGCGGAACCACTCGTAGACGTCCCCCGCCGGCTCACCGGCCCGGCCCGGCTCCGGCCCACCCCCGCCGGACCCCATGCCCGAACTCCCGTCGCCGGCCGACCCGTTCGCGAAACCGTCCGCGAAACCCTCGGCTCCGCCGCTGCCGCCCACCCGCTCCTGCCCACCGCTCATGCGCCCACCTCGTGTCCCGCGCCGACCGCCTCGCGGGACGCGCACCGCTCCGTCGCCCGCTCCCTGCGCTCACTCACGTCGTACCTCGCCCTCGGTCACGACACCCGCCCGCTCCGGACCAGCACGGGTGTTCCGATCTCTGAACAACGCGTACCCGATTACGATGCCCAGAATGAGCACACCCAGTGCAGAAAGCGGAGCGGAGTCTCCGCAGGGCGGCCCCGGCAATCCCGGTCATGTCGCCACCGCAGGTCTGTCCCTGTCCCCCTTCCGCGGCCTCCGCTACGTCCCCGACCGGGTCGGCGCGCTGGCCTCGGTCACCTCACCGCCGTACGACGTCGTCGACCCCGGACGCCGGCTCGACCTGGAGACCGCCGACCCGCACAACGTGGTCCGGCTGATCCTGCCACGCCCCGAACCCGAGGACGCCGGTGACCGTCCCGACCGCGACACCCGCTACCGGCACGCCGCCCGGCTGCTGCGCGACTGGCTGCGCGAAGGCGTCCTGGCCGCCGACCCCGAGCCCGCCCTGTACGTCTACGAGCAGCGCGTACCGGCCACCGGCGACTCCCCGGAGCTCCTCCAGCGCGGCCTGATCGGCGCCCTCGCCGTCAGCGGCAGCGAGGCCGGCGTCGTCCTCCCCCACGAGGACGTGATGCCCAGGCCGGTGGCGGACCGGGTCGGCCTGATGCGCACCACCCGTGCCAACCTCGAACCGCTGCTGCTCACCTACCGGGGCAACGGCGGCGCGGCCGGTGTGGTCGAACGCGCCGTCGAGGACGAGCCGCTGCTCACCACGACCACCACCGACGGCACCCACCACCGGCTGTGGGCCGTGACCGACCCCGCCGAGCTCGCCGATATCAGCCGCGACCTGGCCACCTGCCGGGCCCTGATCGCCGACGGCCACCACCGCTGGGAGATGTACCTGCGGCTCCAGCGCGAGCACCGCCACCTGCCGCGCAGTCCCTGGGACCGGGGCCTGGTCCTGCTGGTCGACACCGCCCGCTACCCGCTGCGGGTCCGGGCGATCCACCGGGTGCTGTACCGGCTGCCGATCGCCGAGGCGCTGGAGAAGCTGGGCGACCACTGGCAGGTCAAGGAGGTGCCCGGCCCGCTGGCCGCCGCCCTCCAGGCCCTCGCCGAACAGAAGCGGCACGGCGGCAACGGCTTCGTCCTGACCGGCGGCGACGGCGTGTACTGGCTGATCGGCGAGCCCGACGAGGCCCTGCTCGACGCGACCGTGCCGCACGACCGGCCGGAGGAGTGGCGCCACCTGGACGCCACCGTGCTGCACTCGGCCCTGCTGGACCGCACCTGGCGCGTCCCCGACGGCCCCGACGACATCGGCTACCTGCACACCGCCGTGTCCGCCGAGCGCGAGGCCGCCCGTACCGGCGGCACCGCGGTGCTGCTCCACCCGGTGCGCGAGAGCGTGGTCCGCCGGCTCGCCGAGCAGGGCGTCACCATGCCCCGCAAGTCCACGTCCTTCGGCCCGAAGCCGGCCACCGGACTGGTCCTGCGCAGCCTCGAACTCGGCTGAGCGCCGGGGCCGGGGCCGGAAAAGCAGTGAGGCCCTGCCGCACTCCGGGACTTCCCGGGGTGCGGCAGGGCCTCACTCACCTACTCACCGTGCCGCGTCAGGCCTTGGCGTCGGTGGACCGCTCCGGCACCACGCCGTCGAAGTCCTCGTCGATCTCCAGGTCGTCCTCGTCGTAGAACTCCTCGACGTCTTCCTCGTCCTCGAAGATCTCCCGCTCGTCCGGCACGCCGCCGCGCGACTTCGCGGGGGCCGGCGCCGGGACCTCGGTCTCGGCCTCGGCCTCGGCCGCCTCGTCCTCGATCTCCGGGTCGAGCGCGTCGACGAACTCCAGACCGTCGATCTCGGCCAGCCGCTCCGACGCGTTGGTCGCGCCGTCGGTGTCGGCCTCGGCGGCCTTGGCGAACCAGTCACGGGCCTCGTCGCCACGGTCGGCGGCGATCAGCGCCTCGGCGTACGCGTACCGCAGGCGGGCCGTCCACGGGTGAACGGCGCTGGAGGCCAGCTCCGGGCTCTGCAGGGTGACCACGGCCGCCTCGAACTGCTCCATGTCACTGCGGGCACCCGCGGAGACCAGACGCATCTCGACCTGACCGGCCTTGTCCAGCTGCTTCACCTCGGGCTCGCCGGCCATCGCCAGCGCCCGCTCCGGACGGCCCAGACCGCGCTCGCAGTCCGCCATCACCGGCCACAGGTCCACCCGACCGGTCATCCGACGGGCGGCGCGGAACTCGGTGAGCGCCTCGGAGTAGCGCTGCGTCATGTACGAGGCGAAGCCGGCCGCCTCACGGACGGCGGCCACTCGGGACGCCAGCCGCAGCGCGACGCGCGAGTACTGGTAGGCCTCCTCCGGCTCGCTGTCGAGCAGGCGGGCGACCATCACCAGGTTGCGGGCGACATCGTCGGCGAGCGTCTTGGGCAGGCTCTTGAGCTCCTGGCGGACATCGCCGTCCAGCTCGAAGCCGGTGACGTCCTCCGGGATCGGCAGCCGCTTGACGGGCTCGAAGTTGCCCCGACGGTCGTCGTAGTCCCGGCCGCCGCGGTCGTCGCGGTCACGGTTGTAGCCGCCACCGGAGGGGCGGTCGTCACGGCGCGGGCCACGGTCGTCGCGGCGGAAACCACCACGGTCGTCGCGGTCGCGGTTGAAGCCGCCACCGGAGGGGCGGTCGTCACGACGGAAACCGCCACCGGACGGGCGGTCGTCACGACGCGGACGGTCGTCACGGTCCCGGTTGAAACCGGAGGGGCGGTCGTCGCGGCGGAAACCACCACGGTCGTCGCGGTCGCGGTTGAAGCCACCGCCCGAGGGGCGGTCGTCACGACGGAAGCCACCACCGGAGGGGCGGTCGTCACGACGGAAGCCACCACCGGACGGGCGGTCGTCACGACGCGGGCCACGGTCGTCACGGTTGAAGCCACCACCGGAGGGGCGGTCGTCGCGGCGGAAACCACCACGGTCGTCGCGGTCGCGGTTGAAGCCGCCACCGGAGGGGCGGTCGTCACGACGCGGGCCACGGTCGTCACGGTTGAAGCCACCGCCCGAGGGACGGTCGTCACGACGGAAGCCACCACCGGAGGGACGGTCGTCACGACGGAAGCCACCACGGTCGTCGCGGTCGCGGTTGTAGCCGCCACCGGAGGGGCGGTCGTCACGACGCGGGCCACGGTCGTCACGGTTGAAGCCACCGCCCGAGGGACGGTCGTCACGACGCGGGCCACGGTCGTCACGGTTGAAGCCACCGCCCGAGGGACGGTCGTCACGACGGAAGCCACCACCGGACGGGCGGTCGTCACGACGGAAGCCACCACGGTCGTCGCGGTCACGGTTGAAGCCACCACCGGACGGGCGGTCGTCACGACGGAAGCCACCACGGTCGTCACGGTTGAAGCCACCACCGGACGGGCGGTCGTCACGACGGAAACCGCCACCGGACGGACGGTCGTCGCGGCGCGGGCCGCGATCGTCGCGGTTGAAGCCGCCACCGGAGGGGCGGTCGTCGCGACGCGGGCCACGATCGTCACGGTCGTCGCGACGCGGACCGCGGTCGTTGGACCAGCCCCCACGAGACCGGGGCTCGTAGCCGCGGCCGTCGTCCGATCGACGCTCGGGACGGTCCTGGGGCTGGTTCGACATTGTGGTGACTCCTCTGTTGCTTCAGCTCTACCGCGGATGGGGGCGACACCACTGCCCTCGCGCGGTTCGATGCCGGCCTCCTGGCCGAGCACCATCTCCATTGTCCGGCATCGAGGGACACCCCGCGCCTGGGCGGAAGTCCCTTGTCGTACCGGCGGTGCAAACGTTCGTAAAAACAAAAAGGCCGCGGCCCCAGCGAATCGCTGGGGCCGCGGCCGTGGATAATTTTTGGGCGGCGGGCGACTCTACCACAGGG
>NZ_JBHYYB010000149.1:0-15052 GCF_042752535.1 Kitasatospora sp. NPDC059327
TGCATGTCGCCGTCCGGCAGCCGCTCGGCCATAGGCTGGATCGACTTCCTGCGACCGTCCAGCATCAACCCGCGCAGATAGCAGTCACCCCACCCGCGCGTGTCCTTCCGCGGTATCGACGCGAACACCTCGGCCACGAACGCGGCGAGCTCGCCACGCAGTTGATCAATCTCCCCCAAGTCCACGCCCTCCAGAATGCCCGATACACAGAGCAGGATCAAGCCAAGTTAACGAAGTACTACTAGGGCGTGTTTCCCCACTCGCGCCCGGCGGGAGTGGGGAAACACGCCCTGGGCCGGACGGGACGCCCCCGGCCCCGCCGGGCCGACCCCGTCCCGTACCGGCCCGGTGCTACGCCGGCTCGCTCAGCGCGAAGGCGGTGTTGACCAGCGCGACGTGGCTGAACGCCTGCGGCGTGTTGCCGAGTTGGCGGCGGGCGCGCGGGTCCCACTGTTCGGAGAGCAGGCCGAGGTCGTTGGCGAGCCCGACCACCCGGGCGAACAGCTCCCGGGCCTCGGCCAGGCGCCCGGTGGCGGCGAGCGCGTCGGCGAGCCAGAACGAGCAGGCCAGGAAGGCGCCCTCGCCGCCCGGCAGGCCGTCGGTGTGCCGGTGCGCCCGGTAGCGCAGCACCAGGCCGCCGTGGTCCAGGCCGTCCCGGACGGCGTCCACGGTGCGCACCACGCGCGGGTCGTCCGGCGGCAGGAAGCCGCTCTTGACCACGAACAGCGTGGCCGCGTCCAGGCCCTGCCCGCCGTAGTGCTGGACGAAGACGCCGCGCCGCCGGTCGTAGCCGTGCGCGCAGACGTCGGCGTGCACGGCGTCCCGCATCGCCCGCCAGCGGTCGACGGGCGCGGGCAGCCCGGTGGCCTCGGCCAGGCGCACCGCGCGGTCGGCGGCGACCCAGGACATCACCTTGGAGTGGACGAAGTGCCGCCGTTCGCCGCGCACCTCCCAGAGGCCCTCGTCCGGATCGCGCCAGTGCTCCTCCAGGTACTCCATCAGGGTCCGCAGCAGGGCCCAGACCTGGCGCTCCATCGGCAGGCCGGCCAGCAGGGCCAGGTGCAGGGTGTCCACCACCTCGCCGTAGACGTCGAGTTGGAGCTGGTCGACGGCGGCGTTGCCGAACCGGACCGGCCGGGAGCCCTCGTAGCCGGGCAGCCACTCGGCGGTGGTCTCGCCGAGGACGCGCTCACCGGCGACCCCGTAGACGGTCTGCAGGTCGCCCGGGTCGCCGGCGATCGCGCGCAGCAGCCAGCGGCGCCAGGCGGCGGCCTCCTCGCGGAAGCCGCCCCGGAGCAGGGCGGAGAGGGTCATCGAGGAGTCGCGCAGCCAGCAGAAGCGGTAGTCCCAGTTGCGGGTGCCGCCGATCCGCTCGGGCAGCGAGGCGGTGGGCGCGGCGACGATCCCGCCGGTGGGTGCGTAGGCGAGGGCCTTGAGGGTGAGCAGCGAGCGCAGCACGGCCTCGTGCCACTCCCCGTGGTACCGGCAGCCGGCGGCCCAGAGCCGCCAGTCGCGCAGGGTGCCGAGCAGCGCCTCCTCGGGGTCGGTGCGCGGGGAGGTGGGCAGGTGGGAGGGCTGCCAGGTGAGGACGAAGGGGACGCGCGCGCCGGCGGTGACGGTGAAGTCGGAGACGGTGACGCCGTCCACCCCGTAGGTGTGGACCTCCGGCGGGACCCGTAGCCAGGCGGAGTCCGGCCCGGCGACGGCCACCCGGTGCCGGCCGGTGCGGCGGACCCAGGGCTCGATCCGGCCGTAGTTGAACCGCAGCCGCAGCTCGCCGCGGACCGGGACGGTGCCCTCGACGCCTTCGACGATCCGGATCAGCTGCGGGGAGCGTTGCCCGCCCCGGCCGCGCTGGGGCATGAAGTCGGTCACCCGCACGGTGCCGTCGGCGGTGCGCCACTCGCTCTCCAGGACCAGGGTGTCACCCAGATAGCGGCGGCCGGCGCACCGCGCCGCGCCGGTCGGGGCGAGCCGCCAGGCCCCGTGCCGCCGGTCGCCGAGTAAGCCGGAGAAGCAGCTGGGGGAGTCGAAGCGGGGCAGGCAGAGCCAGTCGACGGACCCGTCCCGCCCCACCAGGGCGGCGGTCTGCAGGTCGCCGATCAGGGCGTAGTCCTCGATGCGTCCGGCCATCGGGTCCATTCTCCGGCCGCGGCGCGCGGTCGGCAGGGCGAGCCGGTTCCGCCGGTGGGCCGGGGTGTTCGCGCAGGCGGGAGGCGGTGGTGCGGCCGGCCCCGGGCGGGGTGATCCCGCGGGCGGGACGAGGTGATTCCGCTTGCACGCGTTCGGCGTGCAGAGGAGGATCTTTTGTGCTTGTAGTCTCATCAGAACCAGCCGTCCCTTTGGGCTGCTGGTTTACCGGAACCGGAGCGAAGGAGTCCCGAGGATGCGGCGACCGAACTGGGTACCGGAGGGCACGGACCTGGACAAACCGAACGCCGCGCGGGTCTACGACTACTACCTCGGTGGTTCGCACAACTTCGAGGTGGACCGGGAGATGGCCCGCCAGGCGATCGCGCTCTGGCCGGAGCTGCCCCAGATCATGCGCTCCAACCGGGCCTTCCTGCGCCGCGCGGTCCAGTTCGCCGCCGAGCGGGGCGTCACCCGCTTCCTGGACATCGGCTCCGGCATCCCGACCTTCGGCACGGTGCACGAGATCGCCCGCGCGATCCGCCCCGAGGCCGAGGTGGTGTACGTCGACCGCGACCCGGTGGCCGTCGCGCACAGCCGGCTGCTGCTGGCGGACGACGAGGGCTGCTCGGTGGTCCAGGCCGACGTCCGGGACATCGACGACCTGCTGGGCCGTCCCGAGGTGACCGCCCTGCTCGCGGCCGGCGAGCCGGTGGCCGTGCTGCTGGTCGCCGTCATGCACTTCGTCAGCGACTCCGAGGACCCCTGGAAGCTGCTGGAGGTGCTGCGCGAGGCGCTGCCGCCGGGCAGCGCGCTGATCCTGTCGCACGCCTCCCTGGAGGGCCGCCCCGACCAGGCCGAGGACCACCAGAAGCTGTACCGGATGACGCCCACCCCGCTGACCATGCGCACCCGCGAGCAGATCACCGCGATGTTCGCCGGCTTCGAGCTGGTCGAGCCCGGCGTGGTCTACCTGCCGCAGTGGCGCCCCGACCAGCCCGAGGCGGTCGGCAGCAACCCCGAGCGGATGACCGGGATGGCGGGCGTGGGGTTCCGCCCGTGAACGAAGCGCCGGTACCGGGCAGCGCCGAACGGTTCCACGAGGACTGGGCGCGGCTGCTCTCCGGCGATCACGGCACGGCGGTCCACCCCGGCCTGCTCGGCAGGCTGGTCTCCCGGACCGCCGGGCTGCTGCACCGCGCCCAGCTGGGCCAGCCGTTCGAGCCGCGGCTGGCCGCCCAGGCCGGCGCCGAACTCGTCGACGCGCACTTCACCGACCCGGTGGTGCTGGCCCGGGCCGTCGAACTGCTCCAGGAGCAGCCCGCCACCGACGACCGCGGGCCCGCGCTCTGCGGCGCCTTCGCGGCCGGCTGGGCGGCCGCCCTGCGCGAGCGGACCCTGCGCGAGCAGGAGGCCATCCGCACCGCCGCCGACACCGCCCGCCGGGAGGCCGAGCGGGCGCTGCGCGCCTCCGAGGCCCGGTTCCGCGCGCTGTTCGAGAGCGCGGCGATCGGCATCGGCATCGGGGACACCGACGGCAACATCCTCGCCGTCAACAAGGCGCTCCAGGAGCTGTTCGGGGCCGCCCCGGAGGACATGCAGGGGCGCCGGGTCGGCGACCTCGTCCACCCCGAGGACACCCCCGGCGTCTGGGAGGCCTACGAGGAGCTGATCAGCGGCAAGCGGGACTACTTCCAGTTCGACAAGCCGTACTACCGGCACGACGGCGAGGTGGTCTGGACCCACCTCACGGTCTCGCTGATCCGGGACGACGACGGCCGCCCGCAGTACCAGGTGGCGATGCTGGAGGACATCACCGACCGCTACCGGCTCCAGGAGCGGCTGCGCCACCAGGCCACCCACGACCCGCTGACCGGGCTGCCCAACCGGGCCGCCTTCTTCGAGCGGCTGGAGAAGCTCTTCGAGGAGCCGGACCCGGGGGCCCGGTTCGGCCTCTGCTACGTCGACCTCGACGGCTTCAAGGTGGTCAACGACAGCCTCGGCCACGACACCGGGGACCAGCTGCTGGCCGCCGTCGCGGCCCGGCTGAAGGCCGCTCTCACCCCGCTCGGTCACCTCGTGGCCCGCCTCGGCGGCGACGAGTTCGTCGTCCTGCTGGAGAACTGCCGGGGCGAGCAGGAGGCCGTCGCCGCGGCCAAGACGGTGCTGAAGGCGCTCGCCGGCCCCGTCCTGATCGGGGATCACAAGCTCGCCGTCGGGGCCAGTGTGGGCGTGCTGGAACGGCGCGTCTCGACCACCACGCCGGGCGCCGCCGTCCGCGCCGCCGATCTGACGCTGTACCGGGCCAAGGAGGCCGGCCGCGGCCGCTGGACGCTCTTCGACCCCAAGGAGAACGCCCGCGCGGTCAGCCGGTACGCGGTCTCGGTCCGGATGCCGGCCGCGCTCGACCGCGGCGAGTTCTTCATCGACTACCAGCCGTTGTACGCGCTGGCCGACGGCCGGCTCGCCGCCGTCGAGGCGCTGGTGCGCTGGCGTCACCCGCAGCTCGGGGTGCTGGGTCCGGACGAGTTCGTCACCACCGCCGAGGAGACCGGGCTGATCATGCCGCTCGGCCGCTGGGTGCTGGAGCAGGCCTGCGGCCAGGCGGCCGACTGGATCAAGCGGTTCGGTGACGACGCGCCCCAGCTGAACGTCAACCTGGCGGTCCGTCAGGCCCGCAGTGCCGCCCTGGTGACCGATCTCGGCCGGATCCTCGACTCCACCGGCCTGGACCCGGCCCGGCTCCAGCTGGAGATCACCGAGTCGACCGTGGTCGGCCCGGAGGACGAGGCGCTGCGCACCCTGCACGGGCTGGTCGACCAGGGCGTCTCGCTCGCCGTGGACGACTTCGGCACCGGCTGGTCCAACCTCGCCTACCTGCGCGACCTGCCGGTCTCCGGGCTGAAGATCGCCGGCTCCTTCGTCGGCGACCTGCACGACCCGGCCAAGGACGCGGCCACCGGCTGGCGGATCGTCAGCGGCCTGGTGTCGATGGCGCACGCGCTGGGCCTGACCGTCACGGCCGAGGGCGTGGAGACCCGCCGGGACGCCGAGCGGCTGCGCGGCATCGGCTGCGACTGGGCGCAGGGCTGGCACTTCGGGCGGCCGGTGCGGCCGGCCGAGATCGCCCGCCGGATCGCCGAGGAGCCGGGGGGCCGGCCGGTCGGCGGCTGACGCGCGGGCGGCACCGGCTCCCGCTGCCGCCGGGCGGCCCCGGCGGGCCCCGGCGCCGAAGTCCGGCCGGTCCGGTCGATCGAATCGGGCAAAATCCGGACAAACTACTTGACGTGACGCCGGTCACCTGGGCACGATGAGGTCCTGGCACACCCGCACTCCGGTACGGGAAGTACATTCGGCCAGTTCGACAGACCGGCGCTTCGGCGCCCGAGAGCCGGCGGCGCACCGCTCACGCGTTGTCGCCCCTGCCTCGCCCGAGAGCCGGCGGCGCACCGCTCACACGGTGTCGCCCCCGCCGCTCTCCACCGTTTCGGCAGTCCCTCCGGGGGCTCGCTTCCCGGGGCCCCGCCCCCGTGCGTCACCCGTGCGCACCGGGCCCGCCCCGTCACAGGGGCCGCGTCCTGTTCCGGCGCCGCCCGCCGCCTCCTTCCGAGAGGCCGTCCCCGATGAGCACCACCCTGCCCCCCCACGTCGTTCCGCCCCCGGACCACGACGGCCGGCCGCAGCGCCGCGCCGAGGACCGGGCCCTCGCCCGCCGGCCGCAGCGCCGCGCCGAGGACCGGGCCGTCGCCCGCCGGCCGATGCGCCGGGCCGGGGACGGCGTCGCCAGTCGGCACAGCGTCACCCTGGTCGTCCCCGCCCAGAACGAGGCCCGCAACATCCCCTGGGTGTTCGAACAGATCCCGCGCTGCGTCGACGAGGTCATCCTGGTCGACGGCTCCTCCGACGACGCCACCGTCCCGATGGCCCGGCACTGCCTGCCGACCGTCCGCAGCGTCCAGCAGAGCGGACCCGGCAAGGGCAACGCGCTGCGCACCGGCTTCGCCGCCGCCACCGGCGAGTACATCGTCATGATGGACGCCGACGGGTCCATGTGGCCCGGCGAGATCCCGCACTTCCTCCACTTCCTCGACCACGGCTTCGACTTCGTCAAGGGCTCCCGGTGCATCGCCGGCGGCGGCTCGCTGGACCTCACCAAGGTCCGCTCGTTCGGCAACCGCGCCCTGCTCGCCGTGGTCAACCGCCTGTACGACGCGGGCCTCACCGACCTGTGCTACGGCTACTGCGCCTTCCGCCGCTCCTTCCTGGACGCGCTCGACCTGCGGTCCTCCGGCTTCGAGATCGAGGCCGAGATGATCGCGCACGCGCTGCGCTCCGGACTGCGGATCGCCGAGGTGCCGAGCCTGGAACTCCCCCGCCGCAGCGGTCGATCCCACCTGCACGCCGTCTCCGACGGCCGCCGGGTGCTGAGGACCCTGATCACCGAGCGTCCCGGCGCCCGGTCCTCGGCGGCCGCCTCCGCGGAGGAGCGACGATGAATGGCTCCGACCGGCGCACCGCAGCTGCCTGCCCGCGTTCTGCCGCCCGCGACTCGCTCTACACCCCTGTCCGTGTCGTCGACCTTGACCTGGACGATCCGGGCGAGCTGCACTCGCCCGGTGGTCTCGGCGCCGTCGACCCGGTCGGCCGCGTGTTGGCGTTGGTGCGACTGCACGGACACCCGCTCGGCTTGGTCACGGCCACCGGAACAGCGGGCGACGGTGCCGCGCTGCGCCGGGCGCTGGTCGACGCCGCCCACCGGGAACTGCCGGTTCCCGCCCTGTCCACCGCGACACCCGCGGCGCGTCCCGGTCGGGTCGGCCGCGCCCGGGTGCCCGCGGGCCCGGTCACGGTCAGCGTGGTGGTCTGCACCCGCGACCGGACCGAGCAGCTGCGGAGCTGCCTCGACTCGCTGCTGCGGACCGGCTATCCGCACGTGGAAGTCCTGGTGGTCGACAACGCCCCGCGGAGCGACGCCACCCAGCACCTCGTCGCCACGCGGTACCGGGACCGCGTCCGGTACCTGCGCGAGCCGGTGCCGGGCCTGGCCCGGGCCCGCAACCGCGGGCTGTCCGCGGTCCACGGCGAGGTGGTGGCGTTCGCCGACGACGACCTGATCATCGACACCGGCTGGGTGGACGCGCTGGCCGGGGCGTTCCGCGCGGACGACCGGATCGGCTGCGTCACCGGGCTGGTGCTGCCGGCCGAGCTCGACACCCCGGCCCAGGCCGCCCTCGAACAGTACGGCGGCTACTCCCGCGGCTTCGCCGCCCGCGACTGGTCGCTGCGCGACCGCCCGGACGACCCGCTGATGCGGTTCTCGGTCGGCCGGTTCGGCTCCGGCGCGAACATGGCGTTCCGGACCGCGCTGCTGCGCGCCATCGGTGGCTTCGACCCGGCGACCGGGGCCGGCACCCCGGCCCGCGGCGGCGAGGAACTGCTGGCCTTCTTCCAGATGCTCGACGCCGGGCACACCGTCGCCTACCAGCCGGACGCCATCGTCTGGCACCGCCACCCGCGCACCTGCGACGCGCTGACCCGGCAGGTCTTCAACTTCGGCGTCGGCTTCGGGGCCTACCTGACCGCCGTCGTCTCCCACCGGCCCGGTGTGCTCACCGCACTCGTGCGGCGCGTCCCGGCCGGCCTCCACCGCTGGCAGCGGGTGCGCCACGACCGGGCCCGGCGCGGTCCGGCCGAGGGCGAGGCCGACCTGCTGCGACTGGGGCGCCGCGAGTTCCGCGGGCTGCTGGTCGGGCCGTTCGGCTACCTGCTCAGCGTGTGGCGCCAGCGCACCCTGCGGACCGGAGGCGCGTCATGAACACCGTCCTGCGGGCGCCCGCCCAGGTGGTGGAACTCGATCTCGACCGGCCCGGTGGGCCGTGGCGGCCCGGCTTCACGGCCCCGGTCCGCCCGCAGGGGCCCGTGGTGGCCCTGGTCCGCCGGGCCGGCCGACCGCTCGGCCTGGTGGCCGTCGGTCCCGACCACCCCGCTCAGGCCGCTCCGTCCGGTCCGTCCGCCGGTCCCTCGGGCGGTCCCGGCCCGGACCCGGAGCGGCTGCGCCGGCGGCTGGTCGAGGCGGCCGAACGCCACCTCGACGCCGGTCCGCCCGCCGCCGCCACTCCCGCCGTTACCACCACCGCCGTCGACCGGCCCGCCGCGCCGCTGTCCGGGGCCGCTCCGCTGGTGAGCGTCATCGTCTGCACCCGGGGGCGGCCCACCCTGCTCGGCGACAGCCTGAGCGCGCTGCTGCGCACCGACTACCCGGCCACCGAGTTCCTGGTGGTCGACAACGCCCCCGAGGACGACGCCACCGAGCGGCTGGTCCGCGCACTGGACCCGGACCGGCTGCGCTACCTGCGCGAGCCGGTCCCGGGCCTGGCCCGGGCCCGCAACCGCGGGCTGTCCGCCGCCCGGGGCGAGCTGGTGGCCTTCACCGACGACGACGCGCTGGCCGATCCGGGCTGGGTGACCGCCCTCGCCGGGGCCTTCCGGGCCGACCCCCGGATCTCCTGCGTCACCGGGCTCGTGGTGCCCGCCGAACTCGACACCGAGGCCCAGGCCGCCTTCGAGCGGTACTGCGGCTTCGGCAAGGGCTTCGCCCCCCGGGACTGGTCGATGCGCGCGGCCGGCGACGACCCGCTCTTCCCGTTCGCCGCCGGCCGCTTCGGCACCGGCGCCAACATGGCCTTCCGGACCGCCGTGATCCGCGGCATCGGCGGCTTCGACCCGGCGACCGGCGCGGGCACCCCGACCCGCGGCGGCGAGGACCTGCTCGCCTTCCTGCGCGTCCTGGTCGCCGGACACACCCTCGCGTACCGGCCGGACGCCCTCGTCTGGCACCGCCACCGGCGCACCATGGCGGAGCTGGACGCGCAGATCCAGGGCTTCGGCACCGGCCTCGGCGCCTACCTGACCGCCGCCGTCGCCCAGCGCCCCGGCCTGCTGGCCGACCTGCTGCGCCGGCTACCGGCCGGCGCCCGGTACGCCCTGCGCCGGGCGGGAGCCGACCGGACCGGCCGAGGCGACCTCGACGCCGAAGGCCGTGCCGACGGCCCGGCCGACGGCGACCGCGACCCGGGCTCGGCCCGGCTCGGCCGGCTCGAACTGCGCGGCCTCCTGAACGGACCGTTCAGCTATCTGGTCAGCCGCCGGCAGGACCGGCGGTTCCGGTCCGAGGACTGGTCGTGATGCAGGTGCTCACCGCCCGCTCGGCCGCCCCCGCCAGGCCCTGCTCCTGCCCCCGCCCGCTGCCCTGCCAGTGCACCTACCGGGCCCTGCTGCGGGCCCGGACCCGGGCCGCCCGGGCCCGGTTGGCCGGAGAGCCGCTGCTGCGCAACGGTCACATGCTGCTGGCGAGTTCGACCCTGGCGGCGGCGTTCGGCGCGATCTTCTGGCTGTTCGCCACCCGCTGGTACAGCGCCGGGACGGTGGGCCTCAGCTACGCCGCCGTGTCCGCCGCCGGGCTGCTCTCCGCGGTCGGCCGCTTCAACCTCAACGGCGTCCTGGTGCGCTTCCTCCCCGGCGCCGGCCGGCACACCCGGCGACTGGTGGTCCGCTGCTACACGGCGAGCGTCGTCGCCAGCGCGCTCGCCGCGGTGCTGTTCCTGCTGCTGATCCCGTGGATCTCCCCGAGCCTCGGATACCTGCGCGAGCCGGTGGTGGCGGTCGCCTTCGTCGTGGTCACCGCCGGGTACTCGCTCTTCGTCCTGCAGGACGGCGCGCTGACCGGGCTGCGGCGCACCGGCTGGGTCCTCGGCGAGAACACCCTCTTCGCCCTCGCCAAGGCCGGAGCGCTGGCCGTCTGCGCGGTGCTCGCCGTCGGCACCGGCATCCTGGTCTCCTGGGCGGCGGCCCTGCTCCTCACCGTCCTGCTCACCAACGTCGTGCTCTTCCGCCGGGCGATCCCGGACCACCAGCGCGCGGCCGGCGCCGCCGCGTCCGCGCCGCCCCGGGTGGCCCGGTACGCCGTCGCGGACTACCTGGGCAACATCTCCGGCATCGCCGCGTGCAGCGTCGTCCCGCTGATGGTGCTGGCCGTGCTCGGCGCGGCGCAGAACGCCTACTACTCGCTCGCCTGGGTGATCGCCGACAGCCTCTACATGGCCGCCTACAGCATGGGCAGCTCGCTGGTGGTCGAGGCCGCCCGGGCGCCGGAGCGGCTCGCCGAGCACGCCCGCCGGATGATGTGGCACACCGGGCTGCTGGTCCTCGCGGCGGTCGTCGTGATCGTGGCCTTCGCCCCCTGGCTGCTCAGCCTGTTCGGGCCCGGGTACGCCGAGCACGGCACCACCGTGCTGCGGCTGATGGCCCTCTCCGCCCTGCCCACCGTCGTGCTGAGCCTGGCCACCGACGTCGCCCGGGTGCGCCGCGCCCTCGGCTGGATGATCGTCCTCCAACTCGTCTACGCCGTCCTCGTGATCGCGCTCGTCGCCGTACTGCTGCCCGTCCTCGGCCTCGCCGGGGTCGGCCTGGCCTGGCTGGTCGGCGCGACGGTCCTCGCCCTCCCGCTGCTGGTCGCGCTCCCGCGCTGGCTGCCGTCCGATCGGAGATCGTGATGAACACCGAGCCGAAGTCCGCGCCGGGTACCGTACCGGGCCCCGCGCCCACCCTGTCCGTGGTCGTCTGCAGCTACACCCTCGACCGCTGGGACGACCTCTGCGCCGCCCTCGACTCGATCGACGCCCAGCGGCTGCGGCCGGACGAGACCGTCGTCGTGGTGGACCACTGCCCCGCGCTGACCGCCCGGCTGGCCGACCGCCCCGGCCTGCGGCTGGTCGAGAGCCCCGAGCGACCGGGCGTGTCGGGCGCCCGCAACACCGGCGTGACGGTCGCCCGCGGCGAGGTGGTCGCCTTCCTGGACGACGACGCGGTGGCCGAACCCGACTGGACGCTGCGGCTGCTGGCCGGCTACCGCGACCCCCGGGTGCTCGGCGTCGGCGGCCGGGTCGACTCCTGGTGGGAGACCGGCCGCCCCGGCTGGTTCCCGCCCGAGTACGACTGGGTGGTCGGCTGCTCGTACCCCGGCGCCCCCGAGACCACCGGCGCGGTACGCAACTTCATCGGCGCCAACATGTCCTTCCGACGGGCCGAGGTGGTCGCCGCCGGCGGGTTCCGCGGCGACCTCGGCCGGATCGGCACCAGCCCGTTCGGCTGCGAGGAGACCGAACTCTGCCTGCGGCTCACCGCCGGGCACCCCGGTGGCGAGCTGCGCTACGAGCCCGCCGCCGTCGTCCGCCAGCACGTCCCGCGGGCCCGCACCACCTGGCGCTACTTCAGCTCCCGCTGCTACGCCGAGGGGCGTTCCAAGGCCGTGGTCGCCCGGTACGCGGGCACCCGGTCCGCACTCTCCAGCGAGCGCCGCTACGTGCGCCGCACGCTGCCCGCCGCGGTCCTGCGCGCCCTGGGCCGGCGCCGGCTGCGGGCGGCCGGGGCCCTGGGCACCGGCGCCTGCCTGGCAGCGGTCGGGTACGCCACCGGCCGGCTCGTCCGGGCGGACGCCGGGGCCGCCACCGCCGCCCCGGCCGTCGGGCAGGGCGTCGTGACGGCGGTTCCCACCAGGAGCCGGCCATGAAAGCGGTACCGGTGTTCCTCTACCACTCGGTGTCGGACGACCCGCCGCCGTGGATCGCGCCGTACACCGTGACCCCCGCCGCCTTCCGCCGCCAGCTCGACCGGATCGTCGACAGCGGACGGCCCGTGGTGCCGCTGCGCCGGCTGGTCGCGGCGATCCTCGGCGGCCCCCCGGTACCGCCCCGCGCCGCCGTCCTCACCTTCGACGACGGATTCGCCGACTTCTACTGGACGGTGGCCCCGCTGCTCGCCGAGCGCGGCCTGCCGGCCACCCTCTACGTGACCGTCGGCGCCGTCCACCCGCCGGGCGGACGGCCCACCGGCAGCCTCTTCCCGCCCGCGGACATGCTCAACTGGCGCCAGATCAGCACCCTGGACGCGATGGGCGTCGAGATCGGCGGCCACTCCGTCACCCACGCCCAGCTGGACACCGTCTACGGGCAGCGCTGCACCGACGAGATCGTCGACTGCAAGCGGCGCCTGGAGGACGCCCTCGGCCACGAGGTCGCGGCGTTCGCCTATCCGCACGGCTACTCCAGCCCGGCCGTGCGGCGCAAGGTCCGCGAGGCGGGCTGGACCTCGGCGACCGCCGTCGAGAACAAGTTCAGCTCCGGGACCGACTCCGTGCTGCGGATCTGCCGGCTGATGGTCCGCAACGACACGCCCGACCACGTCTTCGAGGACTGGGTCGCCGGGCGGGGAGCCCGGATCGGGCCCGTGCCGGAGAGCCTCTACACGCGGCTCTGGCGCAACTACCGGCGGCTGCGCACCGCGGTCGGCAGCCCGGTCGGAAGGCCCTCCAATGGTTGACCAGCTGGCTCGGATCCAACCCCCCGCGGGCGGACGACGCCCGGCCCCCGGCGGGTCCCGCCGCCGCGGGCCGCTGAACTCGCTGCGCGACGGATGGCGGGCGGCCGGGCCGCTCGGCGTGTTCGCCCGCGCGGCACTGCCGGCGGCGCTGGCCCTGTGGCTGCTCGCCCTGCCCCGGGTACGACTCGGCGGCATGGGCGACCTCGGCCTGATCCAGGTGCTCCCGGCGCTGTACTGGGCCGGCCTGGCCCTGCTGGTGGCCGGCTTCGTCGCCGTCCTGCGCGACCGGCGGATCCGCCAGCGCTGGGCGGCCGGCTACGTCCTCGCCCTGATCGCGTTCATCCACGCCACGCCAACGCTGCTCTACCCGGAACTGCGGTACGCGTGGGCCTGGAAGCACGTGATGGTCGTGGACGCGATGCTGCGCCACGACGGCTCGGTGCCCTACGCGGGCGAGTTGGACATCTACAACCAGTGGCCCGGCTTCTTCCAGCTCAACGTGCTGCTGCTGCGCGCCACCGGCCTGCACTCCGCGCTCGGCTACGCCGTCTGGTACCCGGTGCTCGCCAATGTGCTGCTGCTCGGCCCGCTGCTGCTGATCTTCCGTACCGTCACCCAGGACCGGCGGCTGGTCTGGGGCGGGATCTGGATCTACTACAGCGCCGCCTGGATCGGCCAGGACTACTTCTCCCCACAGGCCTTCTCGTACCTGCTGTTCCTCGCGGTGATCGCGATGGTGCTCCGCCGGCTGGCGGCCACCCGGGTGGCACAGGCCCCGCCGGGGGAGGGGGCCCCCGCCGGCCCGGCCCCCGCCGCTCCTGCCCCCTCCGCTTCTGCCCCCGCCCCTCCTGCCCCCGCCGCCGTGCGGAGCGGGCCGGGTACCGGCGCCCGGGCGATGACCTGGGTGAGCGACCTGCCGCCGCGGGGCGGCTGGCGGCCGCTGCCGTTCGTCCTGGTGCTGGTCCTGACGGCCGCCATCGCCTGCTCGCACCAGCTCACCCCGCTGATGCTGATCAGCACCCTGCTCATGCTCGCCCTCCCGCGCCGCAACCGCCGGGTGGTCCTGCCCGCCCTCGTCGGGGCCGTCGGCATCACCTTCGCCTGGGACGCCACGGTCGCGCGGCCCTACCTGGCCAAGAACATCGGCAACCTGGTCGCCGCGCTGGCCTCGCCCGACAACAACGCGCTGCCCGGTCTGCAACGGCTCGCCCAGCCCGCCCCGGGGCAGGTGTTCGCCTCCTGGGTCGACCGCGGTCTGACCGCCGCCGTCCTGGTACTGGCGGTGACGGCCGTCGTGCGCCACCGCTGGGTGCGCCGCACCAGCCTGCCGCTGCTCCTGATCGCGCCCGTCCCGCTGCTGCTCGCCAACAGCTACGGCGGCGAGATGGTCTTCCGTGCCTACCTGTTCGCGCTGCCCGCGGCGGCCCTGCTCGCCGCCACCGTCCTGATCCCGGCCTCCCGCGCCCCGGACCCCCCCGGCGTCGCCGCCACCTCAGCGGTGTCCGCCACCGACGCCCCCGGCCCGGTACCGGGCCCGCGCCGGGTGCTGCCCGGGCTGCGCTGGGGGCTGACCGCGGTGGCGCTGCTCGGGCTGCTGGGCGGCCTGGTCTTCGGCTACTACAGCAAGGAGGCGATGAACGACTTCAGCCCCGGCGAGGTCGCCGCCCTGCGCTACGTCACGCACACCGCCCCGCCCGGATCGCGGATCGTCTCGGTCACCGCCGACCTGCCCGGCTCCGAGGAGCGCTACGACCAGCTCAGTCGGACGGCACTCTCCCTGGGCACGCCGCAGGACCGCCGGCAGCTGGTCGCGGACCCCGCCACGGCCGTCGAGGCCGCGCTCGCCGACCCGACCGTCACCGGCCCCTCCTACCTCGTGCTCACCAAGGCCCAGGTCGCCGAGTGCGAGCTCACCGGCATCCTGCCGGCCGACACCGTCGACCGGGTCCGCGCCGCCGCCTCGACCTCGTCCACGCTGCGCGTGGTGTTCACCGACGGTGACGCCACCGTCTACCGGCACTCCGCCCCGGTCGCCGTCGAGAGCCCGTTCGCCGAGAGTGGGCAGTGATGAGGCTTCCTCCCCGTACCGCCGTCCGGTTGGCGCCCGCCCTGCTCGGCTGGGCCGCGCTGGCGTCCACCGCGCTGCCCGCCGGTGATCCGCTGCGCGTCGTCCTGACCGGCGGTTTCCTGCTGCTCGGCCCGGGGGCGGCCGCGCTGCTGGCGCGGCCGACCGTCGCCCGCACCGCCGGTGGGCCCGACCGGCTCGCCGCCGTCCCGCTCGCGGTGGCGGTCAGCACCGCGCTCGCCGCGTTGACCGCCGTCGCGCTGCTGGCCTACGACGCGTTCTCGGTGGGCCGGGCGCTCGCCGTCCTGGCGGCCGTGACCACGGTGCTCGCCCTGCTGCCGCACCGTGTCAGGTCGGACCGCGTCAGGTCGGACCGTGTCAGGTCGGACCGGACCCGGCCGGGCCGGGGCGACCGACCACCCACCGGGGTACCGCCAGTGCGAGCGGCGCGGGCGGCAGGCGCCGCGCCGGGGGCGCCCC